>JAHJDU010000454.1 GCA_018812385.1 Pseudomonadota bacterium | reverse complement strand
TGTTCAATTCCTCATAAATTTGCCATGAAACAGTACCATTTTTTTCAATAATAATTTTATACCGGGCCAGACGGAAAATACCGGGTTCAAGTATTTTGACAGGCCCTATCGCTATTTTATCTTTGTTGGCTTGCTGTTGATTAAAATAATTAGAGAGATTTTGTCCTGTTTTGACATCCCTCAAGGCGGGACTAAAACAATAATAGCGGGTCTTGTTCCAGAATGGTAATTTTATCAACCGTTCATGAAACTCCAATTTCAGGCAACCATCCTTTTCGTGACTACACGGCTCAATTATAAGGATATTGCCAACAATAAAGCAATTTCCAATCCGATGTTCACCAAGAGCTATATTCATCTCCCAAGTATACATAAGGCGATCATATTCAGTGATAATATAGTCTTCCAATCTGTATTTGTTTTTTATCATTTCTTATTACAGTTAATCTGTTTGTCATTCATGTTCCATAATCCCTCACATAACTGTATTTTTTTATCAACTAGTTTTTTTTATAAACAAATCCATATTAAAAATATATGAAGAAACAGGCTTTCAAAAGCTCCAAAAGGCTGTGCTCTTTTACCCCCTGCAAAATCTGATGTGGCCACGTTATCTGTCAACAATTTTTTAAAAATTACCGATGAAGTGGCTATTGAAATCATTAATGTTGCAACTCAAACTAATGAATGCTATATATGAATGTAAACTGCAATCAAAACATAATGTCTGGGGGTGAGCAATGAAAACACTGACGATACGAGGGATTGATCCTGTACTTTCAAATGCCATTAAATCTCTTGCCTTGAAAAACAAAGAAAGCATAAACCAGGCTGCCTTGAAAATATTAAAAGATGCCGCAGGTGTTTCAGTCAAGCCTGTTTTCAGAACATATGATGACCTTGATCCTCTTGCAGGCACCTGGTCTGAAGAGGATGAACGACAATTTAAACAAGCAGCCGAATATTTTAATGAAATTGATCAGGAATTATGGACATGAGAAAAGTTCTGCTGGATACAAACATATATGTTGCCTTTAAACGCAAGGAGATGGAAGTTGTAAAAGCTTTTCACCATTTGGATTATATTGGTATTGACATTACAGTATTAGCTGAACTTTATTCAGGCTTTAAATATGGGAAAAAAGAAAAACTTAATCGTATTGAATTAAAAGAGTTTTTAAACAATCCTCGAGTACATCTACTCGAACATGATCATACGACTGCGGAATTTTATTCCGGAATTTATTTTGCCTTGAGAGGAAAAGGCTGTCCAATTCCTACAAATGATATCTGGATTGCTGCTGTGGCAATGCAGAACGGGCTGGCTGTTTTCACAAAAGACAATCACTTTTCCAATATTGACGGGTTAATTGTGAAAGATTCATAGCGAAACCACTTATAGAAATTCTGATAAAAACATGATACTGACAGGCAAATAAAAATTTATAGAAAGTTGAAAAAATAATGAAACAAATTGATTTAAGAAGCGATACAGTCACAAAACCTTCGGCTGCCATGTTGGAAGCTATGGTAAAGGCACCTGTGGGAGATGATGTATATGGGGAAGATCCAACAATAAATAAACTTGAGGCCCTGGCCGCAAAAATGCTGGGGACCCAGGATTCGATTTTTTGCACCAGTGGCACCCAAAGCAATCTTCTGGCCCTGATGGTTCATTGTGAAAGAGGGGATGAGTATATTGTGGGACAGCTCGCCCACTCCTATCGGTATGAAGGAGGGGGAGCTGCTGTATTTGGCAGCATTCAGCCCCAGCCCCTGGATTTTGAAGCTGATGGGACCTTGAGTCTTGAAAAAGTTTCCCAATTTATTAAACCCGATGATTATCATTTTGCCAAGACAGCCCTTTTATGCCTTGAGAATACCCATGCCGGAAAAGTCCTTCCCCTGGAATATCTTAGCGAGGCAAAAAAATTCGCAAGAGACAAAGGTCTGATGCTGCATCTTGACGGGGCAAGAATCTTTAATGCTGCTGTAAAACTCAAGGTTGATGTCAAAGAGATTACAAAATATTTTGACACAATTTCCTGCTGCCTGTCTAAGGGTTTGGGGGCGCCTGTAGGGTCAGTCCTCTGTGGTTCAAAAAATCAGATTAAAAAAGCAAGGCGCTGGCGCAAGGTTCTGGGAGGCGGCATGAGACAGGCAGGTATTCTTGCTGCTGCAGGCATTTTTGCACTTTCAAACAATATTCAGCGGCTTGAAGATGACCATGATAATGCTCTTGTCCTGGCCCGTGGATTGGCAAAGATTGAGGGTATTAACATTGATGTTGATATGGTTCAAACCAATATCATCTTTGCAGACATCAAGGCAGATATGGGGGCTCTTTGTAATTTTTTAAAGGAAAAGAAAATTATCATAGGTAAAAGCAATAGGTTAAGGATTGTCACCCACCTGGATATTTCAAGGGAGGATATTGATTATACCATCAAAGCGTTCAAAGCATTCTTTAACTAGTGTTTGAACGAAAACTCACCCATCTACTGCGTTGCTGCAAAATCCTGAAATCCTCATGTACAGTAGTACACTCCGGTTTCAAGATTTTTTGCGCCT
>JAHJDU010000453.1 GCA_018812385.1 Pseudomonadota bacterium | reverse complement strand
CACAAAGTTCGCAAACACTGCACTTTTCCTTGTCAAAAATAACTTCCATTTCCGGGCGTTTGATATACAGGGCTTCCGTCGGACAGACTGCCGTGCAGGCCCCGCAATGAGTACAGATTTCCTCATCTTTATAGATTTGATGTTCAGGACTGGATATGGAAACCCCCTGGTCTTTTAAAAATTTTATGCCTTTATTAAATCCTGTTTTAGATACTGAGGAAATTTCCAGCACCATATACCCCTCTTTTTTATTGGATATTCTGGCACTTAAAATATTAAATAAAAGGTCATATTTTTTTGTTAGCTGACAGACCAGTGCTTTCTGGGCAACTTCTGGTGGAAAGGTCAGTATGATTATTTTAGAATACAAGCTAAACCTCCAATTTTTGTCCTATATAAATAATTTTCTTTGACAAAAAAAATACATTAAGTATTATCGCTTACAGGGTCAAGATTTATATTAACATCACCGAGTTATATTATAAATATCATAGATAAACAATCTTGTTTTTAAGGTGTTCATTATGAACAGATTTGCATTTGAATTATCCAGTTATACACTTAAAACTTTTTCAGGTTTTTCAAAGGCAAGCATCAAGATTTCGGGAAAGCACAACATCCCGGATGGATCAGTTATTTTTACGGCAAATCATTTTACCAGGATAGAAACCATTTTTCTGCCTTATCACATTCATAACATCACAAAAAAGGAGATCTGGTCCCTTGCCTCAGCAGAATTGTTTGATGTGCCGGTATTACAAGGATTCCTGAATAATCTGGGGGCCGTATCTACAAAAGATCCCCACAGGGATGAGCTTATCTTAAAGACACTATTATCAGGTGATGTTCAGTGGATTATTTTTCCTGAAGGCATGATGGTGAAGAATAAGAAATTGATTAAAAAAGAGCAGTTTGCCCTGAGCGATGAGGGGGTAGTGAAACGACCTCACACTGGCGCTGCAATTGTGGCCCTTCGCAGTGAATTTTATCGCGAGCGCCTTAGAAGAATGAAAGATTTGAATGGATCTGAATTTGACAGACTTGTTAACGTCTTTGAAATAGAAAATATTGATAAGGTTCTTACCCAGGAAACACATATTGTTCCCATTAACATCACCTATTATCCTGCAAGCCCAAAGGAAAATATTTTAAGCAGTATAGCCCAGATAGTGATGAAAGAGTCTTCAAAAAGGGTTATGGACGAATTAATGACGGAAGGCAGCATGCTGTTCACCAATGTGGATATCAATATCCGCTTTGGGGAACCCATTAATATTAAGGGATATTTAAATGATCCCTATATTGAGAGCATGCTGACAGTCAGGCGGAAAATCAAATTTGATGATGATATCAATGCAAAGCAGATAGTACGGCAGTTTTCCATCAAAATTATGGAAAAATATATGTCAGCCGTATATGCCATGACAAGTTTTAACTACGATCATGTCCTGGCATGCATCCTTAAGCATTTCCCATACAGGGAAGATGGCATTGATATATATGAATTCAAGTGCAAGGTGTATTTTGCAATTTTATGGCTTGTGTCCAGCAAAACATATTTTGTATCTGACAACTTCCAGTCAAACCAGATCCATCTTCTTACTGATGACCGGTTTAAACGATTTGCTGATTTTTTTGCCATTGCAGAAAATACAAATGTTATCAAAATAAAAGATGGTAAAATATTTAAAGATCAGACCAAATTTATTACCAAATCAAATTTTCATACCATCAGGATAGAAAATCCCATTCTTGTCATGGCCAATGAAGTAGAGCCGGTGAAAGAGGTTGAAGAATTTTTAAAAAAAGTTGCTCAAAAATCCAATGATGAAATACTGGGTCTTGTGAAAGACAGGATCATAGAAAAGATAGAGAAAGATTTTTCTCAAGATTATAATGATCATTATATTGAAGGTGAATCAAAGCAAAAAAACATTGGAAGGCCCTTATTTTTAAAGCATGAAACTGAACAGGCAGGCATCTTATTGATTCATGGCTATATGGCTGCCCCTGAAGAGATGAAAGCCTTTGCACATTATCTGCATGAAAAATCTTTTATAGTTTATGTGCCCCGGCTCAAAGGGCATGGTACGTCACCTGAAGATCTTGCCAAAACCAGCTATGAACAATGGATAGAATCTGTTGAAGAAGCCTTTATCGTCTTAAGACATTCGTGTAAAAAAATAATTGTCGGCGGTTTTTCAACGGGTGCCGGACTTGCTTTGGAATTGTCAACAAGGGTGGATGATATAGCGGCTGTTTTTGCTGTGGCACCTCCAATGAGACTTCAGGACCTGGGATCATATTTTGTCCCGGCCATTGATGCATGGAATGCCATGATAAAAAAAATTAATCTGGATTCCATTGCAAAAGAATTTATTGAAAATCATCCTGAAAACCCCCATATCAATTACGTCAGAAATCCTATTGCAGGTATTCATCAGCTTGAAAAACTCATGGAACAACTTGAACCAAAGCTTAAAACCATCAATAAACCAACCCTGGTGGTTCAATCCAGAAAAGACCCTGTGGTAGATCCTAAAGGAACTCTTAACCTATTTGAGCGATTGGGATCGGATATCAAAGAGTATTATCTCTTTGACTATGATCGACATGGAATTTTAATAGGGGAGGGTGTCAAAAGGATTTATAAAGCCATTGAAAATTTTATCAAACAATGGGTTTAATCAAGTTAATCCCGGGAAAAGAATTGTCAGAAGCTTCTAAAATTGACAATAAAATTTAAAAAAATACTGAACAAACCATTTATCGGAAATACAAGGATTTGTATTTCCGATAAATAGAGCGATTCGTGACCATTTGGCGGATTTGGCAATATTGCCAAATCCGCCAAAT
>JAHJDU010000452.1 GCA_018812385.1 Pseudomonadota bacterium | reverse complement strand
AGTCCTTGTAATATTCATATTTCCCGGTTACTGCATTTTCCAGCAAGATCATAAAGCCCGGTTATTTTAATGTCATTTTGATAATAAATATTTTCCAGTGATATCGATTTAATAGCTCCATAGGAATGAAGAGATTTTTTTTCAATGACAAAGAAAAGGGAACCGGGTTTAATGATGTTAGAACTGGAATCGATTGTTTTAATATCAGAATTGCACACGCCGCAGAGAACTATATCTGATTCGCCGGACTCAATAATCTCAAGCGCCATGAGGAGCCCTTTGAGTCCATTTGTTTTCTCTTCATTAATCACAAAGCTTTCTCCTGTCAGGCCAAAATATATAGCGGCTTCTCCCAGAAAAGAAGAGGCAAGGGTATAAGCAAATATTGTCGGGCTTGGTAATGATTCTGACAGCGTTTTCTGAAAGTTTATATCTGTTTCCAGACATCCTGTAACAGTCGAAGCAATCAAACCGATATTTTTTTTTTCGCCATCTTTTTTTATGTCTGCATCTTCCATTGCAAAGGCAATGGCTGCAAATCCAAGTTTTGAAAAATCATCCATTCGACCGAAAGGTTTATAGGGATGATTCAGTATATCTTTTCTTTTAATCCCGGGTAATTTTGTTGCCCGGTCAAATTGTTGACTATGGTTTTGAATATGGTTTATATGCCCCATGGATTCTTTTGATACCCAGCCTATTCCGGTTATAAACGCTTTTATTTTGCTTTTATTCATGCTTTTTGTAAAATGATGGCAGCATTGATACCGCCAAAACCTGAATTTGTTGTTAAAATACAATCACCCTTTAAGGGCCGGGCAACGGGACTTATTATTTTTTCAGCGCCTTTTTCCGGATCAAGAAATCCAAAAGTTCCTGGCATCATTCCTTTCTGGAGCATCTTTATGCAAAGAGCTATTTCAATACCACCGGCGGCTCCAAGTGTGTGGCCGATGGCGCCTTTTATAGAATTGGCCATAACCTGATTTGGATTAAACAGGGAGTGCATAACATTTATTTCCATTGAATCATTATATTTTGTACCAGTTCCGTGGGTATTGACGGCATGGATGTCATGTGGAAAAATCCCGGCTTTTTTGCACGCCTTTTCTATGGCCAGTTTCAACCCATAACCATCTTTTGCCGGGGCCGTCAAATGGGTCGCATCATTGGCAATTCCCCAGCCTGTTATCCTGCCGAGAGGGGCTTTGCCGCAGGCCCTTGCTTTTTTTTCGCTCATCAGCATAATGGCAGCCGCTCCTTCCCCAAGTGTCAGCCCTTTTCTATTTTTGTCAAATGGCCTGGCAGGTTCATCAGACATGGCCCCAAGGGCTGAAAATCCTGAAAAAACAAATCGTGTAACGGTGTCCATGCAACAGATTAAAACCGAATTGACAATTCCCATGCGTATGAGAGAAGCACCTTTTGCCACGGCAATTGTTGATGAGGCGCATGCTGAATTGATATTTATCCCTTTGTCATTTAATTTTATTTTTAAGGCGATATATTCGGTCAGATCAGATAATAAAAGGTCTTTGGGGAGCATTCCGGATTGGGTAGTATTTTTTTCAAGCAGATCAATGCCGGCTTTGGTAGAAGCGGTTATCAGAAAACTGTCTTTTTCAATTGTTCCAAGTTGTTCTATCAGCATATCGGATAACTGAAAAACCAAGGATGCTCTTTTTGTATGGTCCAGACCACGAATCACCCCTGCAAAAGGACTTGTACTGCATGAGGTGTTAAATCTTGTGATCTTGCTGATGCCTGATTTTTGATCCATTAGGCCATTATAGAGAGATTCAAGATCCGGCCCCATGGAAGTGATGGCAAAAACGTCGGTGATATAGACAGGGTTCATATAAGCTTGCCGGCCTTCCATTTGTTACAGAAATCTTTATAGTAGGCAGGTTGGGTCAGGAAAAGCTCATAATCGGTATTCAGCATCATCTGGACAACATATCCGGTCGCAGCAATTTTGTCTTCTTTGTTTCTAATAATATACTCACTGTTTATCCGGGAGGCTTCAGAGTAATGAAGAATCCCTTCTATTGTAATCTCTTCCATGAATTTTAAAGGATTGATAAAGTCGACATGCATAGTTTTTATCGGGGCTAAAATTCCCCGGGAGTACAAATCCATATATCCTATTCCATAATGGTTCCCAAGATGTATCCTGGCATCTTCAAAAAAACTGGTATAATGTCCATGCCACGCAATCTGAAGCATATCAATTTCTTCAAAGCGAATCTGCCTTTTGACGATCCCTTTTAAAGGCATTGGATCATCATGCTTTTTTTTGAAATAAGGTTTTTTCATGAGTTTTATATAGTTTCTTCATCCATTTGTTTTATTGAAGTTTCCATTAGATTTTTAACATGCTTTTTAAATGCTACATGTTTCATATCTCCTGTAAATTGATCCGGAAAAACCGGGTCCAGAACTTTCATTTTTATTCTTGCGGGAGTCAGATAGTATCGATTTGGCGGAAGCAGGGTCTGAGTCCCGGTAAGACAAATGGGTATCACGGGCACATTATTTTCAATGGCCAGTTTAAAAGCACCTGAATATAAGTGTGTCATGCTTTTGTCTTTGCTTCTGTGGCCTTCCGGGAAAAATAAGATAAAACTATTATTTTTGATATTTTTTTTTGAAATGTCCAATATTTTTTCCCAGGAGAAATTTTCAATATCCAGATAGCCGGCCAGGTTCATAAAAATGTTAAAAAATGGTATTTTAAACGGCCAGGCTCTCACAGCAAAGCATACATCACTAATTGGCATCATATTCATACAATAGGTATCAAAAAATGATCGGTGATTCACCACAATAATTCCCGGTTTTTTAAACGGTTGCCCATGGAATTTCTGGAGGGTAAAAATGACAAACCAGCTGAGCATAAATTGCCAGACCCTGCCGTAAATCCAAATGCATTTGCGGGTAAGAAATGACGTGGAATATCCCTGGACAAATTTCATAAAAAAAAATGCAGGCAGGAAAAGAACCATTCCAATAATAGTCCACCCGATTATCAGTGGAAGAGTAATTAAGTTCATTAACAGGATATGGGCATATCTCAAGCCCTTTTTGTTTAAACGAGTTTTCAATAAATTAAACATTTACATCTTTAACAATTAAATATTATTAAAATTTAAAACAACCGCAGCATTGGTACCCCCAAATCCGAATGAATTTGAAATGGCAAAGCCTATTTGGGCTTGTCTTGCAGAATTAATCACGTTAATTTCTGGGCAGTCATCACTCAAGCTTGAAAAATTGATATTCGGGGCAATAAATCCATTTTTAGCCATAAGAATCGTATAAATAACTTCACTGGTTCCGGACATCCAGCATTCATGTCCGGTCATGGATTTTGTGGATGAAACAGGTGTGGTCGGGCCAAACACTTTGTTGATGGCAATGGCTTCAGCAAGATCTCCTGTTAGGGTTGATGTTGCATGGGCGCTGATATAATCTATTTTTTCAGGTGCTAT
The DNA here is from genome assembly GCA_018812385.1 of Pseudomonadota bacterium. Lineage (GTDB taxonomy): Bacteria > Desulfobacterota > Desulfobacteria > Desulfobacterales > Desulfobacteraceae > Desulfobacula. Next base: position 414 of record JAHJDU010000452.1, on the reverse strand, counting down.
GCCTGCATCTTTCAGGGCATTTTCCATTGCTTTTCCAGACCCTTTTGCATTTGGTTCTGAAAGATTTTTGCCAACACCGGATGAGAACCCGTAACCGTCTACTATACAGTAAATATTGGCACCTCGTGAAACTGCATGATCAAGATCCTCTATTACAATGGAGGCGGCACCCCCTCCCGGGACAAGTCCGTTTCGTTCTTTGTCAAAAGGTCTCGAAGCTTTTTCAGGTTCATCTATCCTGGATGAAAACGCATTCAGAGAATCAAAGCTGGCCATTGACATCCAGTTTGTTTCCTGGGCACCCCCGGCAATGATGATATCCTGATAACCACTTCTGATTAACATTAATGCCTGGCCAATAACATGGGCACTGCTTGCACATGCTGCACTGATGGTCCAGTTTGCGCCCCGGGT
>JAHJDU010000451.1 GCA_018812385.1 Pseudomonadota bacterium | reverse complement strand
AGCACATATCATGGATTCTGAATATGAGGAGGCACTTGAATACGGCATGCCGCCAACAGCAGGCGAAGGAATCGGAATTGACAGGTTAGTGATGCTATTGACCAATTCTGCATCTATCCGGGAGGTTATTCTTTTCCCCCATATGAAAAAGAATATTTGATTAAATGACCTTTGAATTATTTATAGCAGGTAGATACCTTAAAGCAAAAAGAAAAGAAGGATTTATTTCTCTGATCACCTTTCTTTCCGTTGCAGGTGTTACCCTGGGTGTTATGGCCCTTGTAGTGGTGATTGCCGTCATGAGCGGTGCTGAAACTGACTTTCGCAAAAGAATTTTAGGGCTTGAACCCCATATCCTTGTGATGAATTATTCTGGAAAATTTGATGACTATTCTCACCTCTTAACTGCTCTTAATCAAAGGGAGCAAGTTAAAGGTGCCTCACCGATTTTATTTGCCCAGGCAATGATCAGGTCAAGTCATTCTTTTTCCGGTGTCATGATTCGAGGAATTGATCCTGAAACAGGCTTTAACCTTGTTAAAGGATTTAATTCCGAACAACTAAAAAAAAGTTTTGACAAAGAAAAACAAAATGAAAATCTTCCCGGTATTATTTTAGGCCAAGCATTGGCAAACTCTGTTGGAGTGATAAAGGGAGACAAGGTAATTCTCATGTCGCCCAATGGGTTTATTTCTCCCATGGGCCATATTCCCTCAATGAAGCGGTTTGTTGTAACAGACACATTTGACTCAGGCATGTACGAATATGACAGCGCCATGGCCTATGTTCATTTAACGGAAGCTCAACAGCTTTCCGGTGCCAAAAATCAAATTTCCGCCATTGGTATCTGGATTGACGATATATTTAAAGCTAAATCGGTTAAAAATAACCTCAAAGATCTTTTCACCTCCCCATTTTACCTGCGGGACTGGATGGATATCAATAAAAGCCTTTTTGCAGCATTAAAACTTGAAAAAACAGCCATGTTTATTATTCTGACCCTTATTATTCTTGTAGCGGCATTTAATATTGCCAGTGCATTGATCATGATGGTAATGGAAAAAAACAAAGATATTGCGGTGTTAAAAGCCATGGGCGCTACCAATAAATCAATTAGAAAAATATTTATTTTTCAAGGCATGATTATTGGTTTCCTGGGTACCTTTATCGGTACCCTGTCAGGAGTCGTCATTTGTTTTATTCTAAAGAAATACGACTTTATCCAATTACCGGATGCATATCCATTTTCTACGCTTCCGGTACAACTTGAGTATTTTGATGTTTTGGTCATAGCTGTGAGCGCCATTATTATTTGTTTTTTTTCAACATTGTATCCCTCTTATAAAGCGTCAAAAATGAACCCGGTTGAGGCAATAAGATATGGATAATACACCCCTTATGTCGTTGCAATCTGTTTCAAAATGTTTTTATTACAAAACATCAAAAATTAAAATTTTAAATAATGCATCCTTTGATATCTATAAAGGAGAAACCATTGCCATAGTTGGAGCTTCCGGCATTGGCAAATCAACTTTATTGAACATTATTGGCACACTTGATGCCCCGGATTCCGGTAAAATTTTTTTTCAAAAAAAAGACCTTCTTTCCCATGGAGATGAAAAAATTGCCGATTTCAGAAATTCAAAAATTGGTTTTGTCTTTCAATTTCATTATTTACTTCAAGGTTTTTCTGCTCTGGAAAATGTTATTATGCCGGGTTTAATCGCTCATCAAAATAAAAAAACTATTGAAAAAAGTGCCTTAAATATGCTTGATAGAGTAGGGCTGTCGTTAAGAACTTCCCATCGCATAGAAGATCTTTCAGGAGGGGAACAGCAGCGGGTGGCCCTGGCAAGAGCTTTGGTCATGGAGCCGGACATCCTTTTGGCAGACGAACCAACAGGGAACCTTGACCAGGAAAACAGCAAAAGTGTACATGCATTAATTGATGAATTAAATAAGGAACTTGGCATGACGATTGTTGTGGTTACCCATAATCATGACCTTGCCCGGATGATGAAAAGAAACGTTACAATAATGGATGGGGAAATTATTCCTGTTTAATTTATTTGAAAAATTAGGGGCAACATTATGACTAAATTTGTTTCAAAAAAAATTCTTATTCTTATACTTTTAATTTTTTCATTTTTAATCAACAATGTGTTTGCAGACTCAAACATTAACATCGCTGTCTTTCCTTTTTCGCTTTACTCAAGTCAATCCCATGATCAGATAAAAGATAAAATCCCTTTAATGATATCAGAAAAGTTACAAGAAGAAGGTGTAAAAACAATTTTTACAAAAGATAATATTGACAAACAAACATGGGAATATCCCCAATTTCGGGAACAGGGGATTAAACTGGGAGTTGACTATTTAATAACCGGATCTGTCTTTATTGAAGGAAAAGGTATCAGTATCGACACCAAATTGATACATACGTATGAGAAAGATACCTTTACAACATTTTTTTCTGAAGCAGATAATATTGAAAATCTTTATTCAGCCATTTCCCAGCTTACCAAGGAAATGATTGGAGTACTCTTTCATAAAAAAATAATAACAGATATTGCCATTGTTGGAAACAAAAGGGTTGAAGCTGATGCAATTTTAAGATTGCTCAGCATTCAAACAGGCGATATCCTCAAGCCGGATAATATTTCTAAAGACCTGGAAAAAATTTATGCAATGGGATATTTTGACAATATTATCGTTAAAAAAGAATCCCAGGACAAAGGTGTTAAGGTTATTTTTGAAATAAAAGAAAAATCCACTGTAAGGAAAATCAAATTTAAGAAAAATAAGATCTATAAAGATGAAGAGCTTTTAGAAGTCATTGATACGAGAACCGGTTCGATTCTTAATATTCACAAACTCAACTCAGACATTAATCGCATGCGGTTAATGTATACTGAAAAAAATTATCACAATTGTTTGGTTACCTATGAAACAACTCCCCTTGATCATTCCCAGTCAGATATTGTTTTTACCATTGAAGAAGGGGAAAAAATCAGGGTTGAAAAAATTACCTTTGAAGGCAATAAACACTTTACCGCAAAAAAAATCAAAAAAGCCATAGAAACTTCAGAAAAAGGATTTTTTTCCTTTATCACTTCTTCGGGCAATCTCAATGAAACTGAAGTTAAAAATGATACCATAAGAATTGAATCTTTATATAAAAACAATGGCTTTATCGATACAAAAGTATCAGATCCAAATATTGATATTGGTGAAAAATTAATTTCCATTCATTTTAAGATTGACGAGGGAGCGCAATACAAAATTAAAAAAGTTGATATTACAGGGGACCTGATTCTTTCCAAAAAAGAAATTTTAGGTTCTATTCAATCTAAAGAGACAAACCTATACAATAGAGAATCTATTAGAAATGATATTCTGTCTATTTCCGATATCTATTCAAACAAAGGCTTTGCCAATGTCAAAGTTATGCCCCTGGTCGATAGAAATGATACAGATCATATGATGACCATTACCTATTCCATTGATAAAGGACAGCCTGTTTATTTTAACCAGATTAATATCAGCGGCAATTTAAAAACCCGCGACAAAATTATCAGACGAGAAATTAAAATAAAGGAGCAGGGGCTTTACAGCAAGGAGGATATTCAAAAAAGTTTCAAAAACTTAAATCGGTTGGATTATTTTGCCGGAATTGATATTGAGCCGCAAAAAACTTCAGATGAAAACAAAATGGATTTAAGCGTGAAGGTTGTTGAAAAACAAACCGGGAATCTATCACTTGGAGGAGGATACAGCAGCGAAGATGGAGTCTTCTTTATGGGTTCTGTTGAGGAAAGGAACCTTTTTGGAAGGGGACACAACTTGAAATTTTCTGCTACAATAGCTGGAGATTTTAATCTCTATAATATTAGTTTTTTTGAACCCTATATTTTTGATACCAAAGTTTCCGGTGGTTTTGACCTCTATAAAGAAGATAAAGAGTATAATAAAAAGTATGATGATGATGAGTATAATTATTATGATAAAGAAGCTCTTGGTTTAAATTTGAAACTGGGTTACAGGCTTTTCGACTATTCTATAATTGGAATCCAATACAACTTAGAAAATTTCGATATATCAAATGTTCAAACCGACAACACCAATATGACACCTGGTTCTTTTCTAACAAGCAGTATAAAACCTTATATACAATACGACTCCAGGGACGACTTTTTTTTACCAACGGAAGGGTCTAAACATAAATTTTCGATAGAATATGCCGGAGAATTTTTAGGGGGTGATATTGATTATACAAAATATATTATTGAAACCGGCGTATATTTCCCTGTTTTCTGGAAATTCACAGGTACATTGCATGCCAAAGCTGGATACTTGGAGGATCGAAGCAGCAATGATATTGATATTGATTATGTGAAATTTTATTTGGGCGGAATGAACTCAATCAGAGGATTTGATAAGTTTGATATAAGTGGCCGGCGGGGTGGAGACACCAAAGAAAGGGGTGGTGAAAAATATGTCCAATTTAATGCAGAATTGACTTTCCCATTTGCAGAAAAATATAAAATAGCCGGTGTGTTTTTCTATGACCGTGGCGATGTATATAGAAAAAGTGAGAATATCGATTTTGGAAATCAATATTCAAGCATTGGTACCGGGATGAGATGGAATTCACCGGTAGGTCCGTTAAGGTTTGAATATGGCTGGGTTATTGAAGGCAAGGACGTGAAAGAAACTTGGGATGGACAATTTGAATTTTCAATTGGCGCATCTTTTTAAATTTTTAATTTTTTGGAGAGTTAAATGAAAAAAATAATCGCAATTTTATCTGTATTTATCTTTTTGGGAATAATCCCTCAAGCTTTTTGCGCAGACGTTGCAAAAATTGGTATTTTTAATTTTCAAAAAATCCTGACTGATTCAAGTGCAGGAAAAATGATCCAGAAAGAAATCAATGAAAAAGGCAATGAGTTACAAAAAAAATTACAGATTGAAAAAGACTCATTGGATGAGCTTAATAAAGCCATTGAAAGGGAAGCATTGGTCTTAAGTCCTGAAAAACAAAATGAAAAACAACGAGAATTTAGGATCAAGGTTAATGATTTTAAAAAAATGCAGGAAGATTT
>JAHJDU010000450.1 GCA_018812385.1 Pseudomonadota bacterium | reverse complement strand
GCCAAGTCCTTCCATTTTCACAAATTCAATTTCCATATTTTTCTCCATTAAAACTTACAAAATCCAAGAGTTGAAAGAATCTTTTCCCCCATCGCTTCCACCTGCCACTGCCTTACATGCTCTATTTTTAAAAGATCTTCAGATGTTTCAGGATTTTCAAAAGCAATGGAACCAATCATTGCATTATTCAATAAAAATCCCGGTTCAATTCCAAGTGAACTGCTTATTTTTTCTCTCATCTTTTTCAGACGTTCGACTCTTTCCTGAACTCTGGCATCTTTTTTGGCCTTCTAATTTTCGGATATGAAGGCAATGCTTTATGTTCAAGTTCCATTGCTTTAACAATTGCCTCCAGGCACAGATTTCCATACATGTCTGCCTGTTTTTGGCTCAATGCCCTTATCTTCAGCATCTGATCAATTGTCACAGGCTTGCTGAAGGCCATGGTCAGTAAAGAGGAATTTGATATAATTTTAAACAGGGGCTGGTCCTTTTTCTGTGCAATCAAAAGCCTCATCTGCAATAAATTTTCAAGGACTGCAAGGCTCCGATTGTCTATTTTACCTGCACCTTTAAATTTTTTAAACAATGGCAGTACATGATTGTCTTCATACCTGACCTTTGCCTGGATATCAAACTCTTCCTTGGCCCAGGAAAACCGCCCGTTTGCCACAAGCTTTTGATGAATAATATCATGCAGCTTTACAAGATATGCCACATCCCCCACTGAATATTCAATCATCTCCTGATTGAGCGGACGTCTTGCCCAGTCAACTTTCTGAAATTTTTTATCGACGTCCACGTTAAAATTTCTTTTTAACAGGGCAGCAAGCCCCCGTTCTTTGATGCCCAAAAACCTACAGGCTATTTCCGTGTCAAAAAGGTTATTAACCTGGGCCTTATAATCTCTGTCAAGACTTCTGATATCAAAATCAGCCCCATGAAACACCTTGATCACATCATTATTTTCAAGCACGGTTATAAAGGAGGATAACTCTTTAATTTCAAACGGATCGATTAAAAAAGCCTGTTTGGCAGACGCAATCTGAATCAGACAAATTTTCTCTTTAAAGCAATGCATGGAATCTGCTTCAAGGTCCACAGCGATAATCTTTTCCTTTAAAAGGCCTTCACACACATCTGTCAGTTCTGCATCTGACTCAATAAACTTATAATTCAAAATTTTTCCCTTGATTGTTTGCACTAGTTCTTCTAAAATTCATGTTTTATAATTAACAGATAATAAAACACAATGGAAAATTATTATGATCAACATAACACTTCCAGACAATAGTATAAAGGGCTTTGAAAATATTCCGACAGGAATGGATGTGGCCATTAGCATTTCAGAAGGATTTGCCAGAAATTGTGTGGCAATGAAAATTGATGATCGGCTTCTGGATTTAGGCGGCACCATCAAGGAAGACGTAGCTATCCGATTTATTACAGCCAATGATGATGAAGGCCTTGATATCCTGAGACACTCTTCTGCCCATGTCATGGCGGAAGCCGTGTTAAATATTTACCCGGATGCAAAACTGACCATAGGTCCTGTGGTTGAAGACGGGTTTTACTATGATATTGATATGGACCCGGTTTCAAAAGATGCTCTTGGTGCCATTGAAGCTGAAATGAAAAAAATCATCACTGCCAAGAACACCTTTGAAAGAAAAGTTGTTTCAAAGGAGGAAGCTCTTGCAATATTCAAGGACAACCCATTCAAACTTGAGCTCATCAATGAACTTGACGAGACAAAGGAGATATCCCTTTACCAGAATGGCAAATTTATTGATCTCTGCCGCGGCCCCCACATTCCCCATACTGGAATGATTAAAGGATTCAAGCTTTTAAAAATATCCGGTGCCTATTGGAGAGCGGACCAGACGAGAGAACAGCTCCAGCGTCTTTACGGCATCTCCTTTTTTGACAAAAAAAAGCTCAACCAGTACATCAACATGATTGAGGAAGCCCAAAAAAGGGATCACCGGAAACTTGGAACCAGACTGGATCTTTACTCCTTTCATGATGAAGCTGCCGGCATGCCCTTTTTCCATGCCAAGGGAATGGAAATATGGAATGCACTCTTAGAGTACTGGCGGGATGAACACAAAAAAGCCGGTTATGTGGAAACCAAAACCCCTGTCATGCTTAACCGGAAACTCTGGGAACAAAGCGGCCACTGGGACTATTACCGGGAAAACATGTATACCTCCGTGATTGATGATGAAGAATATGCCATAAAACCCATGAACTGCCCCGGCGGCATGCTGCTTTACAAAACAAAAGCATACTCCTACAGGGATCTGCCTGTAAGAGCCGGCGAAGTCGGCCTGGTTCACAGGCATGAGCTGTCAGGCGCTTTATCAGGTCTTTTCAGGGTTCGTGCCTTTCACCAGGATGATGCCCATATTTTCATGACACCGGATCAAATCGAAGATGAAGTCCTTGGCGTTCTGGAATTGTCCCAGAGAATCTACAGCAGATTCGGTCTTGATTTTCACCTGGAACTGTCTACCCGGCCAAAAAAATCCATTGGATCGGATGAACAGTGGGAAGAAGCCACAAACGGCCTTAAAGCCGCATTGGACAAATATGGCCGGGAATATTTTATTAATGAAGGTGATGGGGCATTTTACGGCCCTAAAATTGATATCCACATCAAAGATGCTTTGGGAAGAACCTGGCAATGCGGAACCGTCCAGCTGGACATGGCACTGCCGGAAAGATTTGACCTGACTTACAAAGGCCAGGATAATGATAAACACCGGCCCATAATGATCCATCGCGTTATTTACGGCTCGCTGGAAAGATTTTTCGGCATACTTGTGGAACATTTTGCAGGCAGGTTCCCCTTGTGGATGGCTCCTGTGCAGGCTATCCTGCTTCCCATCAATCAGGATCTTGCGGAATATGCTGAAAAAATCAAAGCCGAGCTTGATACCCATAAAATCAGATGTGAAGTGGACAAGAGAAGCGAAACCCTGAAAAAGAAAATCAGGGATGCCCAGCTTGCCTATGTTCCTCTGATCATCACCATTGGAGATAAAGAAAAAGAAACCAGGTCCCTTTCTGTCAGAACCCTTGACGGCAAGATCAGGATGGGCCTTTCCATGGATGAATTTGTCACGTCCGTATCACATCATGTTAAAGAAAGAATCCTGGATGAGACAATCCTCTAAAAGGCTGAACCTTATCTATTTATACAGACTGCCGGTTATTGTTCTATGCCTTTTTATTTTCTGGCAGTCTTCTTATCCCAGTATAATTTCAGCGCCTTTGTTTCCCTATGACGATAAAGTGCTTCACTTTGGTGCCTGGGCCCTTCTGGCATCCCTTTTTGCCAGAGACCTGACAGCTGAAAAACCCTTATGGCCTCTTACAAAAATAAAAATTATCACGATTGTCTTTGCCTGTCTTTTTGGATTATCAGATGAAATCCACCAGGCCTTTGTTCCATCAAGGTCTGCCTCTGTCGGAGATGTCCTTGCAGATTGTGCAGGAAGCATCTTTGGCTGTTTTTTTTACTTTGAGATTTTTATCCGTAAAAATAGAAGCCCGAACAGCAAGTCATTGTGACACAACTATTATAGTTTTAATAAGGAATAAGCATGACAAATAACGATATTTTACGCCGCATCCGCTATATCTTCGACCTTAACGATTCCAAGATGATTGCTATATTTGGTTTAGCTGATCACAAGGTAACGCGGGGGCAAATCAGCGACTGGTTAAAAAAAGATGATGACATAGCTTTTCAAAAATGCAGTGACACTCAGCTGGCAATTTTCCTGAATGGTTTGATTAATGATAAACGAGGCAGAAAAGAAGGAACACAACCCGAACCGGAAAAGCATTTAACTAACAATATGATTTTTATAAAATTAAAAATCGCATTAAACCTGAAAGCCGAAGATGTATTGGAGATTATGGCCCTGGCTGGTATGAGCATAAGCAAACACGAATTAAGTGCATTTTTCCGCAAGTCGGGCCATAGACAATACCGGGATTGTCAAGATCAGATTTTACGTAATTTTCTAAAGGGTATGCAGCTTAAATATCGCGCTGACACCCGATTTCATCCAGATTTCAAATGAACCTTTTTCCAACGGAGACTCACGAATGAAAGCATTTCAAGATTACTATGCAGAAGATTTCAGCCATTGCTACGGATGCGGAAGACTTAACGAACACGGGTTACAGATTAAAAGTTATTGGGAGGGAGAGGAAAGTGTTGTTAAATTCCTTCCCGATGCAAGCCATATTTCCATCCCGGGATTTGTTTATGGCGGATTAATAGCCTCTCTTATTGACTGCCATTGCGTGGGAACTGCTGCTGCTGCAAAGTACCTGGAAGAAGGCCGAGATATGGATACAGAGCCGGCCCTGCGCTATGTCACAGGCTCTTTAAAAGTGAATTTTCTTGCGCCGACCCCTCTGGGCGTGGAACTTGAGGTCCGGGGCAAGGTTATTGAAGTAAAAGAAAGAAAAGTTCTGGTCGAAGCAAAATTATTGGCAAATGGTAAAATCTGTGCCACAGGGGAAGTTGTGGCGGTCAGGTTACCTGAAACCATGATATCAAAATAAATAACTCTTTCGCACTTATCTGCCGGTCAGAGGTCTTCCCAGGCTGTAAATCTGGCCGCAATGCTCATAGGCAAGAGCATTCTCAAGACTTTTAATCTGATCAAACTGATCCCTGACCTCTTCTGCCCTTATCAGTCTTTTTGTATCACCGATGCAGGCACCTTTGCCGGAAACCATTGCTGACCTGGCAAACCATCCGGCACTCATGGTAAAAATCATCCCGGATTCCTGATTTTCTTCAGAACACAAAAAGGTCACAATGGGCGTATTAAATTCAGGCTTGATTCTTTTGGCCACTTCATCGGAGAAAACACCCTGGGTCATGCCGGTTGCGGCATTAGGAGCCACTGTATTGATTTTAATATTATACTTGGCTGTTTCAAGCTTTAAAGTGTTCATGATGCCTATAACCCCCATTTTGGCCGCACCATAATTTGACTGACCAAAATTGCCATACATTCCCGAGGATGAAGCCGTAAATACAATTCGACCATATCTGTTCTCTTTCATAATTTTTACGGCCGGCTGGGTGACACAAAAGGCACCTTTCAAATGAACGGCCATAACCTCATCCCAGTCTTTTTCAGTCATCTTCATAAATGTCCGGTCCCGCAATATCCCGGCATTGTTAATCAGGATATCCACCCTGCCAAAATGATCCATAGCCGTGTCAACTATATCCTGGCCTCCTTTCATAGTGGCCACGGAATCAAAACTGGCAACAGCCTTTCCACCGGCCTTTTTTATTTCATCAACCACCCTGTCTGCTGTCCGGCCCTGATCCTGCGTGTGGCCGATATCATTGACCACAACCTGTGCTCCCCTTTTGGCAAGATCCAGGGCATATTCTCTTCCAATCCCTTCTCCTGCACCAGTTACAATGGCAACCCTGTTTTCAAACGTAATTGATTCCATCCCACCTCCAAACTTGTTCCCGAACGAAAACCTACAATTTTCCCGATTACTGCGTTGGGCACAACCTATTAAAGTTTTTTTCCATTCTGATCTGACCTAATTATACAAAAGAATATCATCAAATCAAATCTTCATAAACTTAAAAATGAAATGATATACATATGATTGTAGAATATTCTTCAAGGATCTATAATAGCAAATATAAAATATCCATAAAACCAATCGTTCCCAGCAATAATAACCGCTGGTACGATATTTGCTGCTTTCCTTATTCTGATAAAGATATTAGGATAGGTAAATACATATTTAAAAAAGGCCACTATTATTATGAAAAATTTAAAATTTTTCAGGTTTAAAACATTGCAGGGACGTCTTATTCTCCTATTGCTCGTTCCTGTATTTTTAACATTTTTTGCCGGGAGTATTGTAAGTTTTATTTACACCCGTAATATTATGATTACTCAATGGAATGAGTCTTCTGTTTTAAAACTCCAGCGTGCAGCCCATTATCTTGAAATGCAGGTTTTAAAACCAATAGAATTACTGAACACCTTATATATGATTCCTTATTTTCAGGATATGGCAAAATCCAAAAACGAACTCATGAAAAATCTGGCAGCTTTAGAGGGTATTGTAAGGGTAGGAATTACATATTCTCAGGATAATGAAATAAATGAGTTGCGACCCCATCATTCCATGCATATGGGAGATCAAGGGCAGATGCAGATCCATCGCAGTCAAATCTTAACAATCACTGAGCCTGAATATGATACTGATGCGGCCCAGGAGACAGTTACGCTTGTTTTATCGCTGTTGGACTCTTCCGATCAAATTGCTGGGAACCTTGAAATCGTCATGAGTTTTAAATATCTGCTGAAAGATATTTTCAAGCTGGGATGGTGGCAGAGTGATATGGCATGTATAGTGGATCAAAATGGTAAATACCTGGTACATACCAATATGCTAATGAAGGGCCGGCAATTCCTGGGTGGAACCGATAATTTAATCGAGAATGCTGTTTTAAAGGAAATGGGGGAAAAGCCATCTGGAACGATTCAATCAGGTGGACACCCTCCGGACATGGTAGCAGGCTTTCAGAAATTGGAACATTTACCCTGGACCATTATTTTGTTTGCCAAGGGAGAAAAAATATTCAAACCCATTATTGACTATAGAAATGCGTTTGGGCTGGGCGGCATTTTTTTAATCATCATCATCCTTGTTCTGATACGGCTACAGGTGGGAAATATTGTCGAAAAAATAAAAACGCTGTCTGAAAAAGCTAAAAAAGTTGCAAAAGGGGATTATGGAGACCCCTTAAAGATTGAAACCCAAGATGAAATAGGCCAGCTGGTCCAAAGCTATAACTCCATGACCAAAGGGCTTAAGGAACGTGATTTTATAAGAGATTCTTTTGGACGGTATGTTGATCCTGAATTTGCAAAATTTCTGCTCCAGCATCCGGATGCAGGCAAATTGGGAGGAGAAAGAAGAGAAGTTGCCATTTTGATGTCTGATATCAGGGGGTTTACAGCTTTGTCAGAGACCTTGAGTCCTGAAGTCATAATAAATGTTCTAAACCAGTATTTCTCCCATATGATAGCCATAATTCAAAGATATAACGGCATTATTGTTGATTTTTTCGGAGATGCAATCCTTGTCTTTTTTGAACCGTTTTCAAGTTCCATGGAAGATACGGCCCAGCATTGCATCCAGTGCGCCACTGATATGCAAAATGAGATGAATAGATTCAACAGAAAAATGAAAAATAAGAATTTACCTGAATTGAATATGGGTATTGGAATCAATACAGGCCAGGTCATTGTTGGCAACATAGGCTCTGAAAGCCGTGCCAAATATGGGATAGTAGGCTCTGCTGTAAATATCACCAGCCGTATTCAGGCAAAAGCCGAGGAAAAGGAAATCATTGTCTCTGATGCAGTTTATAACTATTTAAAAAATGAACCGCGCATTAAAAAATCATTCAGTACAACTATGAAAGGCATAGATCATCCCATGACTCTGCATGTAATAGAGCCAAAATCTGAATAGTTTTTTTATGAATAAATAGCGCTTAAATTTAAACTCAGATTGTATAATATTTGAGCACCACTGTAGAATATTCTACAACAAAAGAATTGCTTACAATTTTAATTTTTTAATTATGCATTATCATTCTAAGATGTTATATTAATTTTGACTCCCTGGCACATCTTATGCAAATTATAATTTTCAGTTTTAAAGGGTTTCTTATAATTTTTATGAACCGTAAAAGGTAATACAATGAAACAAATTATTTTTTTAGCCGCTCTGTTCTGGACCCTTTTTTCATCTTTTTCCATGGGTCCCGCTTTTGCCGATGATGCAAAAATCTTAGAAGATATGGAAAACAGGCTTTCAAAAGAACTTGTCTTATCAGACCTGCTCAAATATGCCTATCTATCTAACCCTTCGATCACATCATCCAAAGAATCCTGGAAAATATTTATTGAAAACTATCGTATTGCAAAAAGCTATCCTGACCCCCAGCTGGTCACCACCTATTTCCCATCACCCATAGAGACCCGTCTTGGACCGCAGGATTGGAACATGACGCTTTCCCAGGCCATTCCTTTTCCAGGCAAGCTGACCCAAAAAGGCAAAGTCCTTGAGGCAGACACAAAAATTTCCAAGCTTAAACTTGATAAGACTATAAAAAATATTGTGACCTCAATTTCTGCCTCCTTTTATGAATTAAATTATATTCAACAGGCTGTTGAAATTGCCAAGGCTAATTTTAATTTAAATCAGGAATTAATAAAAATCAGTGAAACTGCCTACGCACAGGATAAGGCCTTGTTTTATGATGTTTCAAAAGCCCAGGCCCAGACTGGCCAGATTCAATATGACATTCTTCTTTTGGAAGAGCTGGAATTAACTGAAAAAGCAAGGATTAACACCATATTAAACAGAGCGCCTGATGCATTTTTAGGCAAGGCATCAAATCTTGTTTTCAGGGAAGTTGTTTATCGTCTTGATGAAATCTACGCTCTCAGCCTGACCCATCAAGAGGATATTTTAATTGCTGAGGAAAAGGTCAGGCAGTCTGAAGACCTCATTATATTATCCCGATATGAATCCCTTCCCTCTTTTAAATTGGGTCTTTTCTATGCCGCTATTGGGAACCCTGATGTGCCCACGCCCCCAAAGAATGCAGGCGATGATGCCATTGGGATTCAACTTGGTTTGAATCTTCCCATATGGTTTGGGAAAAATAAAAGTGAAATCTCGAAAGCAACTGCTTCCAAGCAAAAAGCACAGTCAGATAAACTTGTGATTGCAAATCAGATAAAAGAGAAAATCAGCCGGCTCTGGTTCAAGCTTCAAAACTCAAAAAGATTGATTACCTTGTATGAAAAACAACTTATTCCCCAGTCTATTCGATCTGTTCAAACGGCTGAGACTTGGTACAGACAGGGACAAGGCAGTTTTTCCGATTTTATCGAAATCCAGGCAACAGCTTATAATTTTCAATTGTCCCTTGCCCGGGCATTGGCAGATTATGGAAAAAACCTGGTTCTGCTTGAACAGATGGCAGGGGTTATTCTGGATAAAAAAATCGAAACAAAAAAGGGGGATAATAACTCATGAAAAAGAAAACTGCCGCTGTCTTGATCATTTGTTTATGTTATATTTCTCCTTTGTCCGCAGATTATTCCAGGATGAATACAGAATTGGAGAATTACACACCACCTGTATATTACACAGATGCATTAGAATTTAAAACACGTCCTTCTGAATCGACAGCCAAGCCAGACAACCCTTCCGATGAAGCCTTTTCCCGGATTGAAAATTTAAAACAAAGCTATGAAAATACCATAAGCTATGACCACAAGATTTTTTTCCTGCCTGACTATGACAAAGAAACATTTAACAGGCTGACTGATATCTCTTTAGATAAGGAAGCGGTCAGAAAGCTTGTCAGTCACACGTTAAAACTACAAGAGATTGAAATCATAGCAGGCTTAAGAAATCCTGCGATTCTTGCTGCACAAAAAAAGGTAAGGGCTGAGTTAGAGTCTTTTAATCAGGTTCTGGATCTTGATGAAAACTTAAAGCAATACTCGGCTTTTACAGAAGGGCTTAACAATAAGGTCGGGCCTTTAAAAATGAAAGAGGCCATAAAACAAAAATTCCCTTATCCAGGCTTGACCTCACTTAAAGGAAGAATCATTGATGAGCAGGTGGCTGTTTCTGTGGAAAAAATGAGGATAGCTCAAAAGGACATTATTACTGAGACTCGACAAGCCTATTGGAATATTGTTTTTATCGAGCAGTCCATAAAGGTGACTTCTGAAACCATTGATGCCTTTGCCCGGCTTAAAGATGTGGCAACAATACTATATAAAAGCGGCAAGACAAGTTTTCAGGATATCATTAAAATAAATATCAAGATTGAGATGCTCAAAGAAGATCTTATCACCTTTTCATCCAAAAAGAAAAATATTGAAACAAAGCTTAGTGAACTTTTAAACCTTCCTGCAAACACCAGGATGGGTGCCGTTGTTGTAAGTGCGTCTGATAAAAATATTCCTGGGCCTGAAGCTCTTTTTTCTCTGGCCCGGCAAAACAGGCAGGAACTAAAAGTGATCCAGCATCAAATCAGCAAGGTTGAAAATATGATAGAAATGGCTGAATCCATGATACAGGAGCCTTTTACACTGGGTTTTTCAAGCTATGAGGATGAAGCTATCAATATGATCGGCACGAAAGCTGACAAATCCTCTTTTCCGGAAAAAACCATGGCAGCCATGAAAAATAGCAGCCCTTTAAAACCCTGGTATGGGATTGATAACCCATGGCTGAACCAGACAAAACAAACCCTGTTAAGCTTAAAGCAAACCCTGCGACAACAGGAAAATGCCACGGATAGAATGGTAAGAGAAGCCTGGTTTAACGTTGATAAAAATAAACGGGAACTTGCTTTGTATAAAAACAAAATTTTATCTTTGTCCAGATCAGCATTAGATGTTTCTACAAGAGAGTATGAAGCAGGTTCAATCCCTTTTTCCCAGGCAATAGATTCCTATACCTCCTGGTTAAATGTAAACCTGACCATCGCAAAAAAACAAACAGATTTAGGAAGCTCAATTGCAAATCTTGAAAAGATAATTGGAAGAAGCTTTAGATAATGAAAATTATAGGGGAACTTAAACATGAACCAAACGAGCAATAAAAAACTCATTGTTTTAACGGTTTTAATCACGGCTATGATTACTGGCTCAGCTTTTTTTGCAGTATTCAAATATATGGGTATCAACCCGGAACAAGGCAAGCACGCTAATGCTGTTGGCCAGATTGAAACAGAGAATACAGGGTATCAAGAAAAAAAAGCAATTTACTGGCGAGCCCCAATGGACCCCATGGAAATATATGACAAGCCCGGCAAAAGCAAAATGGGCATGGATCTGGTTCCCGTATATGAAGATGCGGTTGCCGGTGATTCCAAAAGCCAGGAGCGGAAAATTGTATACTGGAAAGCTCCGATGGACCCGACTGAAATTTATGAACAACCCGGGAAAAGTAAGATGGATATGGACCTTGTCCCGGTCTATGAAGACGAGCTTGTGGGCGGGGTTGATATAAAGATAGACCCTGTTGTGGAGCAGAATATGGGGTTGAAAATTGAAAAAGCAGAAAAAGGCTTGCTTCATCATGCAATAAAAACATATGGGCATATTACCTTTGATGAAACCCGCACGGGTATCGTAAGCCAGAAGACTGGCGGGTGGATTGAAAAACTTTATGCAGATTACACTGGTTTTTTTGTAGAAAAAGGACAGCCCCTGTATGAAATTTATTCTCCCTCTCTTCTGGCATCCCAGGAAGAGTATTTGTCTGCCTTTAAAAACTTTCAAAAAAATAAAACAAGCCTGAACAGGGAAATTCTTGTTTCAGCAAGACAAAGACTGGGTTATTTTGATATTGCGGACCTGGAAATCGACTCCATTGAAAAAAATGGCGAAGTAAAAAAATCAATCCTGGTAAGGTCACCGTTTACCGGCGTTATCACCCATAAAAACATCATTGAGGGTGCATTTGCCAAACCAGGTGAAAGCCTTTTTACCATTTCAGATCTCTCCTCTGTATGGGTTGAAGCCCACATTTTTGAGTATGAACAAAACCTGGTATCCAAAGGGCAGCAGGTCGAAATGACCCTGTCTTATAATCCTGAAAAAATATATACGGGGGAAATATCCTATATTTTCCCTTACCTTCAGAAAAAAACAAGGGATGTCATCATACGAATCGCTTTTGAAAACAAGCATGGCGAACTTATGCCGGACATGTTTGCAAAAATTTTTATCAATACGGGGTTAAATAGAGAGGGAATTTCAATCCCTTCTGAAGCAGTGATCCATTCGGGAGAGAAAAAAATCGTTTTTGTTACCAAAGGAGAGGGGAAATTTACGCCCCGGAAAATACAGACTGGCATTTATCTTGATAATGGCAGGGTAGAAATTTTAAGCGGGCTTGCCCAGGATGATCGTGTTGTGATTTCTGGTCAGTTTCTGCTTGATTCAGAATCAAAACTTAGAGAAGCAATTCAGAAAATGATTGAATCCAAATAAGTTCCTGCAGAAAAAGAAAAGCAGGATAATTTCTTTGATGACATGGAAACGGATGACAAGGAAACCAAAGACAGTTTTTTCAAAGATATGGAATAAAAAGGTGATTTCCCATGATAGAAAAAATAATTGAGTGGTCTGTCAATAACAGGTTTATGGTTGTACTTGCTACGCTGTTTATCATTGCCGCGGGGATTTTTGCCATGCTTAAAACCCCCCTTGATGCCATTCCTGATCTGTCCGATGTTCAGGTGATTGTCTATACTGAATATCCAGGGCAGGCGCCCCAGGTTGTTGAGGATCAGATCACTTATCCCTTAACCACAGCTATGCTCAGTGTTCCCTTTGCAAAAGTCGTCAGAGGATACTCATTTTTCGGGTATTCTTTTGTCTACCTAATTTTTGAAGACGGTACCGATCTTTACTGGGCAAGATCCAGGGTAATGGAGTATTTAAATTTTGTCTCGGCCCGGCTGCCCCAGGGTGTTACCCCGAGTCTGGGGCCTGATGCAACAGGGGTTGGCTGGGCATTTGAATATGTTTTAAAGGACACAACAGGCAAAACTGATCTGCAAGAGCTTCGTTCCATTCAGGACTGGTTTTTAAGATATGAGCTGACTGCTGTTCCCGGGGTATCGGAAGTCGCAAGCATTGGTGGGTTTGTAAAACAATACCAGGTGGAAGTGGATCCAAACAAACTGCTTTCATATAATATTCCCATCCAAAAAATTAAAAATGCCATAAAGCGATCTAATTCTGATGTGGGAGGCAAGCTCATTGAAATTGGTGAAACCGAATTCATGGTTCGGGGCCTGGGATATATAAAATCTGTTGAAGATATAAAAAATATTGCCGTTTCCTTTGATGAAAAAGGAACCCCGATTTTATTAAAAGATATTGCAAATGTTCACATCGGGCCGGAACTGCGACGGGGTATCCTTGAATGGAACGGTGAAGGTGAAGCCGCCGGCGGTGTAGTGATTATGCGCTATGGTGAAAATGCCCTTGAAGTCATTAAAAAAGTTAAGGAAAAATTAAAAGATCTTCAAAAAGGTCTTCCCGAAGGTGTGGAAATTCTAACGGGTTATGACAGATCTGCCTTGATTGAAAGAGCTGTTGACACCCTGAAAACAAAACTGACTGAAGAAATGATTGTTGTTGCTGCCATCTGTATTCTCTTTCTTTTACATTTCAGGTCTGCATTTGTAGCAATTTTTACACTGCCTGTTGGCATTTTAATGTCATTTTTAATCATGTATCCAATGGGGATTAATGCAAACATAATGAGCCTTGGCGGGATTGCCATTGCCATTGGTGTTATGGTGGATGCTTCCATTGTTCTGGTTGAGAATGCCCACAAGCACCTTGAACGGGACCGGGGCAAAAAAACTCACACACAAATCATCATAGATGCTTCCAAAGAAGTAGGACCTGCACTGTTTTTCAGTCTTTTGATCATCACCGTCTCATTTCTTCCTGTTTTTAGCCTGGGAGAGCAGTCCGGAAGATTGTTCAGGCCACTTGCCTATACCAAAACAACGGCCATGGCAGCCTCCTCTATTTTAGCTATTACAATTATCCCGGTGCTGATGACCTTTTTTGTTCTGGAAAATCCAATTGATCCCACTCTTTCTAAAAAGAAAAAATTGTCACTCTGGGTTGCAGCAATCGCAGGCCCTCCTTTTGCGGTCATCTTTGCTGGTATTGCCGGAGTGAATCTACCGGATTTAAGCCTTGTTGTTGCCATTGGAATTTCGATTTTTCTTTATTTTTGCCTTTGTTCTCAAAAAATAATTTCAGAAAAAAGAAACCCTGTTGCAAGGGTTTTAATAAAACTTTATCTTCCCATAATAAAGATTGTCTTAAAATGGAAAAAAATGACCATTCTTATCGCCCTTGTTGCCATTGGTATCACCTGGTATCCAATTACCCATGTTGGCAGCGAGTTTATGCCGCCTTTAAACGAAGGGGATCTTTTGTACATGCCCACAACCTTGCCGGGTATCTCCATTACCAAGGCAAAAGAACTTTTGCAGCAGACCGATAAAATTATCCAGAGATTTCCTGAAGTCAAGACGACTATGGGTAAAATAGGCCGTGCAGAAACTTCAACGGATCCTGCACCCCTTTCCATGATAGAGACCGTGATTGTGCTCAGACCCCAGGTTGAATATGAAACAATTGAAAAAAATCGATTTTTTTCAGCCTGGCCCGGATGGGTAAAAAAACCATTGACCTGGATCTGGCCTGAAAAAATCCATGGTAAAATACTCCATGAATGGCGAAAGAAAAAAAACGAACTGTTTTTTTCAAGCTGGCCTTCCTTTCTGAAAACACCATTGTCCTGGGTGATGCCGGAAGAACGATACATTACCATCAAAGAACTGACTGATGATCTGAACCAGGCTGTCCGGTTTCCAGGGCTTACCAATGCCTGGACCATGCCTATTAAAACCCGGATAGATATGCTTTCCACGGGGATTAAAACCCCGGTTGGTATTAAAATCATGGGGCCTGATCTTGAAACTCTGGCCCAGATCGGTGAAACCATTGAAGCCACTTTAAGGAGCCATCCAGGAACCCTTTCAGCTTTTTCAGAACGTGTTACAGGCGGAAACTATCTTGATTTTATAATAAACAGAAAAAATATTGCCCGGTATGGTCTTCTTGTACAGGATGTTCAGGATATTATCCAAACCGCCATTGGCGGAATGAACGTTACCTACACCATAGAAGGGCTTGAACGGTACCCCGTTAACCTGAGATATAATAGAGAATTCAGGGACAATATTGATATGATAAAAAGGGTAATGGTTCCCACACCAGCTGGTGAACAGGTTCCGTTAACCCATCTAGCTGATATTTCCATCCATAAGGGACCTGCAGGGATTAAGAGTGAAAATTCAAAAAGGACGGCCTGGGTTTATATTGACATAAAAGACATTGATGTCGGCACTTATGTTAAAGGTGCCAAAAAACTTATTGATAAAAAAATAACTCTGCCGGCAGGATATTCCATTATCTGGTCAGGGCAGTATGAATACATGGAAAAGGCAAGAAAAACATTGAATGTCATCATTCCGGCGACACTGCTTGTTATTTTTATTCTTCTGTATATTCATTTCAGCAATATCATCGAGGTTATCATTGTCATGGTAAGCCTGCCCTTTGCTCTTTTGGGTGGGATATGGCTCATATATCTTCTTGATTATAACTTGTCCGTTGCTGTTGGTGTTGGCTTTATCGCCCTTGCCGGACTTGCCACAGAGACAGGGATTGTCATGCTTGTTTACCTTGATGAAGTGTTCACCAGAAAAAAAAGCTTAAAAGAGATGAATTCTTCAACCGACCTTCATGAATCGATCATTGAGGGTGCTGTTGAAAGGGTTCGTCCGCTTATAATGACCGTTGCCACAACTTTAATAGGGCTATTACCCGTAATGTATGGGTCTGGTGCAGGATCGCAGATAATGAAACGTATCGCAGCACCCATGGTGGGAGGGCTTATCTCATCAACCATAATGACCTTGATCATTATACCTGTAATTTATAACCTGTGGAAAACGTGGGAAATTAAACCAAAATAAACATTAAACAAAAGGATTTAACAATGAAAGAAATGATGAAAAAAACGATGAAACTGATGATGAGCGTACTTGTTCTGTCTGTTTTCTGTGCCGGTGCTGTCTTTGCCACAAGCAGTGACATGAAAGGACACGACATGGAAAAATCTGATAAGATAGGTGCTTTGATTCACGAATCTATCGTGGACGGATACATGCTGTCCTACCACTTCATGGATCTTCGGGACAAAAAAACCGATGATAAGGATAAAGCTGCCATGGATGCATCCCATAACATAGCAGAAAAGGAAATGGACAAACCACACCACCTCATGGTTTATATAATGGACAAAAATCATAAGGCTGTTTTAAAAGGGAAAGTGGGTTTTATGATCAAGAATGCCCAGGGGGATGCTCAAAAAGTGATGGGAATGTTTATGAGTGAGGGATTCGGCACTACTGCAGACATGAAGAAAAAGGGGGTATACACCATTGCCACCAAATTAGTTTTAGGAAATAAAAAATTAATGGACAAATTTGACTATGAAATGAAATAGTGTAAAATAAATTCAGGCCTGTATCAGAGATGTCTTTGATACAGGCCCATACTTAGTGTTTGAACGAAAACACGGTGTTTTCGGTCAGGCACTATTTAATGGAGGCAAGATGAAAAAAAATATTCAACTCAATTTATTGGCAGTGATCATTTCGGTTTGGATGATGTCAACGGCCATAGCTGACGATTATTCCACTTCTTTGTCAGATGCGTTTTCAAAAGGAAAAGTGAGCGGAACCCTGAAATCTTATTATTTTTCTCAAACTTTTGACGGAGCTGGGAAAAATGACAGCTATATCTGGACCTATGGCGGCAATTTAAAATATGTGACGGGCAGCTTATATGGTTTGAAACTCGGTACAAATCTTCAGGCTTCTTTTGTTGGATATAAAGATGATAAGGATAATAAAACAGCCGGAAGTCTGGATGCCGACGGTGCGGTCCTTTCCGAAGCGTATTTGCAATATAAAATTGATAAGACAGAATTTAAAGGAGGAAGACAATTTGTATCGCTTCCGCTTTTGGCCGGATCAGGGTCCCGCCTGATCAAAGAATCCTTTGAAACATATTTTATCAGCAATGAAAATATTCCAGACACCATAATAACTGCAGGATGGGCAAGAAAGTATCAGACCAGAACCGATAAATCAAACTATGGTGATAATTCCTTTGTAAAATTTGAAAATAATGGTGATGGTGATCCAGGTGAGTTTTATGATATCGGTGATGATGGAATGTATTTAGTCTATTTGAAAAATTCTTCGATAAAAGGTTTAACAGTCCAGGCACAATATGCCGATGTTGTTGATAATGTTGCAGGATTTTATGCTGATGCCAAATATACGTTTAATATGGCTTTGAAACCTTTTGTGGCTGCTCAATATTATTATACTGACTATGACGTCTCAACGAGCCGTGATAATGATTTGTATGGCTTTCAAACAGGAATAAACGTCCATGGCCTTGATCTATTTGCGGGTTACACTTCGACGGGTGGATCTGCAGGAGATGCGAGAGTTTTCAGGGGGGTTGGCCAGGGCGCCTATTATCATTATACTGGAACGACTAAAACAGCCGGATCAGGCTCATTTGAAGCAGGTACTGACGCTTATCAGATCGGTGCAGCATATAAATATCACGGGTTGAGTTCAAAAATCAGATACACTGATTTTGATAACCCGAATGCAAATTCTGATCTTGAAGAATATACTTTAAATATGGAATATACTTTTGGCGAAGCATTAAAAGGAATGTTAAAAGGATTTGCAGTTTCTGTTGATTATTCAATTCTGGACTACGAAAACAATGCAAACGATGCCACTGATTTGAGAACCCGGCTGATTTATTCATTTTAGTAGTTCTTCAGACTATTTTCGATAAATCGAACAAGATGTCAAAGCCAAGCTCATAATATACACAATTAATATTTGAGCTTGGCCAATCATTTCTAAATATCTATATCTATATTATTATATCCCATATTTTTTCAATTTGCTGTTGAGTGTGGTTCGCGTGATATTTAAGATTCTTGCAGCCTTGGTTTTGTTCCCTTTCGTTTGTTCAAGGGTTG
>JAHJDU010000042.1 GCA_018812385.1 Pseudomonadota bacterium | reverse complement strand
GCTCCATAAAGATGATCTTATAGAACATAAAATCATCTTTCAATTTTCTTTGGGCTCTGTATTTTTCCTGTTCTTCCTCAGTCCATGAAAAATATTCAGATTTTGCAGCTATTATTGCCCGGCGAAGGATCGCTTCCTGTTCTCTTTTGGATTTTTCTTTATTCACACATATCACCATCCCATTGAATTGTTCCTTGGCTAGTGTTATTTTTTTCCGCCGAACCATTTAAACCACCGGCTTGACCGGTGCATTTTGATTGTTGGAATTAAGTAGGATGTCCCCCCGAATTTCCGTCCAGGTCATAAATTGAAAGCTGTTCAATCTCTTGATATGATCTACGAAATTAGAAATATTGAGGGCGATAATAAATCAAAGCTCTTAATAATTAACTAATTGGATTAGTTGATTTCTTATTGAGGTTATATCACTTTATTTAGAAGGTGATAAAATAACGGTTGAGCCTTCGGCTATTTTTTTTCTAATGCTTTTAGTCTTTTTTCCCCTTACAGTTGAGTGGGCAATATTATCCAGGATTGGATCATGTAGGACCTTTTGGTCCAACTTTCTGGCAAATCCAGCTAAAAAACTGGCCACACCACAATGTGGATATTCTGAAACCGTTTCCTCAGGAGTGGTTAATCTCGATAGGTTTACAGACATATCGTTAGTATTTGAAGTGTTTTGAAAAGCGGCAGAGGAAATATTACCGTTTTCTTGTATCCAATCATCAAGAATACGTCTAAAAAGTTCGTCTTGATCTAAAATTAGCTGAATAGTCATTTTTAAAAAGTGTTAAATTAAAAAACCCATTCTTCATAACTTTCATCGGGAGAAATATAGGAAAGGTCTTCAGCGGTTCCATTAACAAACCAAAAAATAAGCCCGTTTAAAAATGATAGGGACCGTAAGGAACCTTCCAAAGATAATTGCCCTCCCTTTGGTCGATCAGTTGCAAAATATTCAACAATTAAGGGGTTTGGATTTATTGATATTTCCAGATATCTATCTCCATGTTCCCACTCCATTTGAACACCACCTGTTGATAAGGGGGCAACAAAAGGGGTTGGCACTTCAAAGTTTTTAGAGGATTTTAAATCTATTAATTGTTCAATAATTTTTGTACTCATGATTATACAATCTTTATTAATAACCTTTGCACCATATGAATCCCAATTTTCTGGATACTTTGCGTATCTTCCTATTTTTTGAGACGCTCGGATAAATTGTCCATAAGATCTAATATTTGTTACTTCAGTTTCAGGTGAAAATGCCTCGGTCATTTCCAAAGAGTGCCATTTAAGCGATGGAAAAATTATAGTCCTATTAGTTTTATCATTTAAAAACCAACTAGTTTCTGGAATGTCTATATTTACACATGAAGTTGTCACAGATGTGATAGGATAAAAAATACTTCCGAATAATACATCAATAAATTCAAAAGGTGTATTTAAAGAGCTGACTATGGTTGTTCCTTGCTGGTAAATATTTAATGGGATTGACTCACTTACATCTCCGTAGTTGACAATATTATATTTCTCATCACCCATACCCAGCGTGGGATTTGGGAAGTTGGCTATACAATAATCTTTATTATTTTCTAACACCAATATAACCCTCCCTATTGTTTTGGCATATATAATTTAAGAATCTTATCAAATTCATCGTATATTTTTTCATAGAAAAGGATGATATCATCCTTTGAATAAATCTTGGTTGCCTCGGCTATTGTATTAATATCTTGTTGGATATTTATTATAGGATGAATGATACCGCTTTTATCTTGCATATGCGCACTTCTAATACGGACCCAACTATTTACTTCAAATTTTTCAAGAAAAGAGTATTTCTTTAAAGAATGTATTTCAAATTCACTTGGCCGGTTAAATGGTTCCTCAATGAAATTATCTTTACAAAAGTGTGATGCTATTACTTTGGCAGCATCATGTTTAATAGAATTACGGGCTATTACAATTGCTATTCTGTCGCATGGGGTTCTCAAGCTGTCAAGAAGTTGAGTCAAAATAGTAACCGCAGGCGTGATTACATCATTAGGTATTATTTCGTCATTCTCATCAATTTTATTTCGAAAAAAATTAATTCGAATAGGGGCTATTTCAAGTTTGTATTTCTTATCTTTGCTATCGAGAGTGATTCTTGGGATCTCTTTAGGTGCATCAGCAGGTAAAGGAAGTATGAAAGGGTCACCATCGAATATATTTTGCTCCATGTTTAGCAATTTCTTGAGCATTTCAGAGGTTGAAAATGTAAAATTGGGCGTGAAAACTGTTGTTTGAAGTTTAGATGTTTCTAAAAAATCTTTATATGTCAACATAACTGTCCTCAAATATCCCTATGTGGCTTTAAAGTTATATTTTTAACAGATAATTTATTTAAATACAATAGATAATGTGTAAATATTAAGGTTTGAATATTTTTAATCTAATCGAAAAATAACAAATTTCAACCTAATTCCCCCAATAAATCCCCTCAATTGAAGTTCGATATATTAAAATGGGATTTAAAACAATGGGTTAAAGTGGTTGGTCGCTGGTCTGCAAAACCTTCATCAATTGATGATATTCTGGTTGCTGCAAACAGATAAATGATGAAGTGTTACCCACCATGGTTAACTCCTTGCTACTTTAACGGCCACTACATATTTGTATGTGATAGTAAGAAATCAAACGAAATCAGCCAAAAACAGATAACACTTTTTCCCAAATTTCAAAAAGGAGAAAGTGTTATGGAAAAAAGAAATTTTACCCAGAAACAAAAGATTGCTATTTTAAAAGGTGCAAAGAAGACCACCGTCCGGTATGCAGCAAAAGTTGCAGGCATTCATGACACGACAGTATATGATTGGCGCCGACAGTTTGAAGCCATGGGAAAAGAAGCATTTCTTGTATATCAGGTATCAAAACCCGGTCGTGGTCTTAAACAAATCAGCCCTGAAAAAGAACAGGCTGTGTTAAAAGAATGGGAAAACAATTCCGGTTATGTGTGGAGACTCAAGACGTTCTTTTAATTTTTTCTTTAGTTTTGCCTGAATCGTGTTATTGAGCTTTTTCCATTCCTTGAGCGCTGTCCGAAGAAATTTTAATTTATAGCTCATCTAATGTTACTTCCACAGCTGAAATTTTTTCACTTTGACGGTCTTTAATTATCAAGCCCAGTTGATAACCCTCGATTTTTTCAAGCATCGCTTCATAAGTTTTCGCCGGGATTAAATAGGCAGTTGGCCTATTATGATTCAGAATAGCAATGGGCTCGCCATCTGACAGTTCAATAAGAGCAGACGGATTTTTCTTTAATTCTGAGATGCTTGCTGAACAATCTGCCAATACGGATTCCATGATATCACCTATATGTTTTTATTTAGACCATAAATATGTCCATATTATAGGTCTTAAATCTAATGCCATCAAGCCATTTAAAAAATGCGGTTATTTTTTCATTTTCCTAAAAATCTTGTTTCAATTTTAATAGTAGACCAAAATAAAGGGTTACTTCAACTGACTATTTTTGCTACCGCGTCGATTGAAGCCGGTGAAAATCGTTTGCTGTTCATCTAGCTCTGACTGGCAGCAGACACACTGCTGCATTCAATATATATTTGTTTGGACCTGTATTATTCCAATCCTTGCTGATTCAGGACTATCACATACCTGCTGATAACGCCCAGTATACCTTTTTTCTGCATTGCAGAGACGACTCCGGCACTGAATCGCTGGGTCGACATGGGGGCCTGGATGATATGCGTATGATACCATCCCGTCCTTTTCAGGATATCAAGGTAGTCGTCTATGAGGATGCCGCCTTTATATTTTTCTTCTGCTGCCGGTGTATTCTGAAAATCACGCCAGTCTGCATTGATAAAAGCAAGTCG
>JAHJDU010000449.1 GCA_018812385.1 Pseudomonadota bacterium | reverse complement strand
GAGGTTGCGTTCAAAAGAAGGCCAGGAGGTTTCCTATAACTTTTACCAGATCATCAGAAGACTTCAAAAACTCACCGACGGTCATCGGGATACTGTGATCCGATCCAGTATGCACGTGAGCAACCATCACAAAGGATTGCTGGACGTTCAGATTGCAGAATTAAAGGAAATCAAAACAGTTTTTCTCAACATCTTTTCTCTTGTAGAGACCGCCTTTCGGGACAAAGAAATCGTGGACTGCCAGGAGGCGGTTAAACAATTTCATTATCTAAGTGAACTTGTGGATGAATTTAATGAAAACCAGGTGGGAAGAATCAGGGATGATTCTTCAAAAACCCGGCTGAGTATTCTTTTTTATGCCATAAGCGGCAACTGCGTCATGATGGCCAAACAGAATGTTAAGCTTTTAGATATTTTCAATGAGTCTTTTAAATTGAACCAGGACTGCAGGATATAAAAAAAGAGGGCCGTCGCTTTTACTAAGAAACGCTCCTCTTTTAATATTTTTTATTTTTTATTTTTGAATCTGACACCGGGGGAATAATCTTTTAACATTATCTTCTCTATTCATCTTTAGATTCATAGGCTATTAGTTTGGAGCTATATTATTCCAATCCCTATCTCTGATTTTTCTTTTGCTTCATTAAACTTTTAATTAACTTTCCAAACTGTTTGTCTTTTTGTTTTTTCTCTAAATATGACATTTCATTATAAATTGATTCTTTTTTCCGGCACTTGCCCAGTTTTCACTGCGTTAATAACTGCACATCCGCTTTCATTAGTATGGGTACAATCATTAAATTGACATTTTTCTGATAGCTCTGCAATTTCAGCGAATGTTTCATTAATACCTGTTTCTACAGAAAAAGTACCGAGTTCTCTCATTCCTGGAGTGTCTATCAGCATTGCTCCGCAGTCTAACTTTATCAGTTGCCGGTGCGTTGTGGCATGCCTGCCTTTGCTGTCCTTTTTTCTAACGGTCTTTGTTGTATATATAGAGTCGCCAAATAGATTGTTTAATAAGGTTGTTTTGCCGACACCGGAAGATCCCAACAAACAATATGTTTGCCGAGGATACAAAAGATCTTTAACGTTTTTCAAACTAGCTTCATCTTCATTACTAAATGGCTGAACCTGCAAAAAGGGCATTATTTTATGGATTTCTGTTACCCTGTTTTCGATGTCTTTTTTGTCGAGAAGATCACTTTTGCTCAACAATACAATTGGCTCGATATTGCTATCCCTAACCATCACCAAATATCGCTCAAGTCTCCTGAGGTTAAAATTGGTATCCAGAGATTGTACAATGAGTGCAACATCGATATTGGCGGCAATTAATTGAAAATCAATTCTTTTTCCTGGTGTTTTCCTTTTAAGTAGTGATTTTCTGGATAATACATTATGAATTATTGAAAAGGTGTCTTTATCATAGAAAGTTGCTGAGACCCAATCCCCTACGGCGGGGAAATCAATCGGAGAAGCTGCACTAAAAAGCATTTTTCCAATTAGTTCGGCAAAAACATCATTCTCGCCATTATTTATGATATAGCTGTCTTTATGGACAGCCATCACTCTATCAATAACATTACTATCCAGACCCACTGGATCAACATTATCCTGAAACCATTTTCCAAAGCCAAGGGCTTCTATGCTATTTGAAATCATATCCAACCAGTTTATCATTGCCATTAATAATTACATTTTTAAAACCACAGGCTGTTGATCCTAAAAACGTTTGATCAGTCATTTTTCCCTCATTTTTTAATCATTAAAACCACAATTCAATACTTTTGGAAAAAACCGGCCCGTTTGCTTAGCATAATCCACAGCAATTGAGAGTTTAATCATTGAATCAGCCCACACGACAATTGCCAATAAGAAAAGGCTGATAGTCGCTCCCTCAGGACCAATACCGAAATTTTTTTTTAAATCCATCGCCTTACTTTTGATGAATAAGCCAAATATTCTTCTCCAAATTTTTGTGACAGATAGCTCTCTTCAGGTTTCACAGCTTTGAATAAAAAAAGAATATAGAGAATCGGTAAGGTGAAGAGTAGCCAGAGAGAGACAATTAAAACTGAAATTCCAAATAATAGAAGCAATAGTGATAGATACAATGGATTTCGTGAAAAACGATATGGACCTTCTTGTACTATCTTAACTGTGGATTTTGCAGTGTCAAATGGAGTCCTATTCTTGATTAGTACAACAAATCCACTCAATGCAAAATAAATGGAAATAAGTATAAATGTTCCGCCGACAAGAACCCGAGTGATTAATGAAATACTGACCAGATGAATGGGTGAAAGGTATTCCAACAAAAGACCAATTCCCAAACATGCAAAGAAAAATAACGGCGGTGGTATACGAATAGCTGCATTATCATTCGGTTCATTTCCCATAATTACCCTTTTTGAGTCTTTTCCCATATTTACTTGTATTGAACATTTAACCATTAGAATCTACTGTTCATCCGTAGAATTCTGTTGTTGAATCATAGGATTTCTATAAATAAAGTTAATGTTGGGCTTTACCTTACGTCGGGATAGATGTCACCACTATTGACCCAGGACGATCACATACCTGCTGGTAACGCCCAGTATGCCTTTTTTCTGCATTGCAGAAACAACTCCGGCGCTGAAGCGCTGGGTCGACATGGGGGCCTGGATGATATGCGTATGATACCATCCCGTCTTTTTCAGGATATCAAGGTAGTCGTCTATGAGGATGCCGCCTTTATATTTTTCTTCTGCTGCCGGAGTATTTTGAAAATCCCGCCAGTCTGCATTGATAAAAGCAAGTCGTGTCGTCTTTTTGACATTGAGTTTCAGCAGGGCTAAAAAGGCCTCAAGAAATTCAAGGTATGCTTTTTTGGACAAACCGGAAATGCTTTTTTTATCATAGTCAGCGGCTTTTTTATCAAAGTAGGGCGGATCAAAAATGATCAGATCGGGTTTTCCCTTTGCGCTTACAGGCCAGGAAAATTGTTGATCAGATGAAATACCCCATGTGAAGGATTCGATCTCAGGGCG
>JAHJDU010000448.1 GCA_018812385.1 Pseudomonadota bacterium | reverse complement strand
TTTTGCTTTTTCCTGGGTGTATTATCCCAGGATGGATTTACACCGCGAAATATGCTGTATTCAGGTTTATTATATGCAAAGCTCCTTTCTACTAATGCTCTCCATTCGTATATTGTACCAGCAAACCCTTTTTTTTTATTCATTATTTTATTTGTAATATTTGGTGGTCCACTGTTATTTGGTGGAAACTCAATTGCTGCATCAAATCCATATTCTTTCGGGTCTTTTTTTTCAAAGGATTGAGTATATGCCAAAAACACCTCTCCTATCCCATTTTCACGACACCACTTTCTCCATCTATTAGCTGTTTTTATTGCTGAAGGAAGCAAATTCGGTCTATAAACAATTATTAACGGCTTTCCATTGATCTTAATATATCGGGTATCCAAAAGATATTTAGATAAATAACTGATAAAATTAATATCATCTTCTTTAGAATAATTCTGCCTGATTAATATTTCATTATCCAAACCATCCCAGCGCCTGCTCCAATTCTCATTTGCCCATGCCAGGCAAAAAGGCAGATCAAGGTTACTATCTTCTAAGTATTGTAGCAGGGGTTGTTCCAGCAAACGTTTTCCGGCAAACCAGTAAAAATAAAAGCAGAAACCACTAATACCATATAATTTTGCCATCTCAACTTGTTTCTTCTGAATTTCTTTATTATTCAGGTCATAATAACCTAATTCCCCTGGTATATGTGGCTGATAGTGTCCTTCAAACTGAGGAGCAGCAGGTTTAACATTTGTCCATTCTGTAAAGCCTTGTCCCCACCATTTATCATTTTCCGGTATTGGGTGAAACTGAGGAAGATAAAAGGCAATTACTTTTACAGGCGCATTATTTAATACATCAGCCTTTAATCGTGGGACAGGCTTTACAACACTGCTATAAGAATATGTTTTTTTTGCAGTTTTATCGTAAATAGTGTGTTTAATTCTATTTTTCTTAAATTTTATCAGCTGCAATACTCTTTGCAATACGCCAATTGATTTAATAAATATTTTCTTATTTTTCACAGCCAGGTTAACAGATCTCAATGGAGCTGTTATGCGCCATGAGTATGATGATATCAATTGATTGATCAGCAGTTCCTGTTTTGCAATATGGGCGGATTTATTTTGAAGTTTTTCGCTAATTTCTTGAAGTTTTCCGTTAATTTCTTTTTGATGCTTTTGATATGAACTTTCTCTGTCCCTGTAGTCATGGAGCTGCTTTTGATATGAACTTTCTCTGTCCCTGTAGTCATGGAGCTGTTTCTGATATGAACTTTCTCTGTCCCCGTGATCATGGAGCTGCTTCTTCATATCACCAAACTGCCAGGCTCGTTTTGTCATCTCTCTTAAGTCGGAGACTGACCAGCGGTTCCGCCACTTATTCAGGATTACCTGTGCTGCTTTTTCCACTTGATCAGGATCACCAGAAACTCCAAAACCAGAATCTCCGGCAATTCGATATAGCGCACTTTTAGTATCTATATATTTGAAATCAGAATAATCCAGCAACTGCAGTAAAAAGTCCCAATCCTCATATAGATCAATTGTTTCATCAACTCTAACTCCTTTTTTTAATAAAGAGCTGCGAAACATTATTGAATTAAATGGAATATAGTTTCCAGCTTTAAGACGAATCAAATCAAATGGATCACTGAAAACTTTTTCTATTTCTTTTCCAGACATATCAATACATTGAACGCCAGTGTACGCCACATCAACTGACCTATCCTGCTCAAGTACATCAACCAGAGACTCAATGTGCTCTGGCAATAATAGATCATCATCATCCAGAAAACAGATATAGTCACCGGTCGCATTTTCCAAACCAGTATTAGCAGCTATTGAACGACCTTGTGGAGACTTATGTTCAATAATATTTATTTTTTCCAGGACTGAGCCCAATTCACTAATTATCTCATTAAGCGGCTCTCTGCCATCATTGACAACAACCACTTCTATTTTCTTCCAGGTCTGATCTATAATAGATTTCAGAGCTTCTTTCAATAGCTTTGGACGATTACATGTACGTACAATTACAGAAACAACAGGTAACATATAACCATCTGATTCTTTTTTTATATTTACTTTGTTATCTTTCTTTTCTGGCCCACTCACTGTCAATCTTACCCTTTCTCTTTTATATACTTAGTGTTTGAACGGCTCGTAGAGGAGCAATGCTCACAAACTCACCCATCTACTGCGTTGCTGCAAAATCCTGAT
>JAHJDU010000447.1 GCA_018812385.1 Pseudomonadota bacterium | reverse complement strand
TTGGGGACAGATTTAAAATCTGTCCCCTTACGATTAATTTTTATCGAATCTAATTATCGAATCTAATTGTTGACTGTAAACATTTAATTATCGTATTATTCTTAAAATTTTAATTACCATAACAAAGGAGTGAATAGAAATGAAAAAATGGATGGTATTGGTATTAATATGTTCTATATTTTGTCTTGGATTTTCTGCCGCTGCCATTGCCAGCGACAAAAAGCTCAAGGCCGGTTTTATTTATGTCGGTCCTGTTGGCGATTATGGATGGTCCCATGCCCATGATATGGGAAGAAAGTATGCAGCGGAAAAATTTCCCTGGCTGGAAACGGTTTTTGTAGAATCTGTTGCTGACGCAGACTGTGCAAGAATTATTGACCGGCTTATTCAACAGCAAAAATGCGATGTGGTTTTCACCACAAGTTTTGGATTCATGGACGAAACCATTAATGCCGGCACCCGATATCCTGATAAGCTTTTCATGCATTGTTCAGGATTCAAGCGATCTGATAATGTGGGAACTTATTTTGGCGATCTTTACCAGATGTATTATTTGAACGGAATTATGGCCGGCGCATTGACCAAGACAAACAAGATCGGTTATGTGGCAGCTTTCCCGATCCCTGAACTGGTTCGCCATATTGATGCCTATGCCTTGGGGATTAAAGCGGCTAATCCAGCGGCCAAACTCAATGTCAAATGGATTTATGCCTGGTATGGCCCGGATAAAGCAAAAGAAGCTGCCGAAGCTTTGATTGCAGAAGGTTGCGATGCCCTTGCCTTTACCGAAGATACTCCCTCAGTCATTGAAGTCGGCCAGAGGCATTCGGAAAAAGGCAAACAGATTTATACTTTCAGTCATTATTCTCCCATGCAGCCTTATGGTGTAGATTCTGTTGTTTCAGGACAGCTGATGAACTGGGGTGGAATGTATGCCAAGATTCTTGAGGACATTTATAATAAAACCTGGACCAATGAGGATCTCTGGTGGCTTGCCAAAGAAAAAGCTGCCATCCTTGGCGGTAGTGAAACCGACATCATCAATCCCAAGTTTGTAAAAGAATTAAAGGCTGCGATGATTGATACAAAGGACTTTGGTAAAATTTCTGCCTATGATCTTGTTGTAAAGCGATATGAACAAATGAAACAAGGCGTTGATGTATTTGACCCGTTCACAGGTCCTATCAGCGATAATAAGGGAACCCTGAAAATAAAAGCTGGAGAAAAAGCCTCAAAAGATGACCTTATTGGCATTATGTATTATGTGGATAATGTTGAAGGCTCCATTCCTAATTAATAAAATTACAATTCAATAAAAAAGCCGGGATAAGCTTTCCCGGCTTTTTATACCCGGTTTTTTCCAAAGGGCATTATGAAAAAAATACAACGCCTTGAAATGAGATCCATCTCAAAATCATTTCACGGTATCCATGCCAATCAGGATATAAATCTTTTTATTGAATCCGGTGAAATCCTGGGCCTTTTAGGTGAAAACGGGGCCGGAAAAAGCACCTTGATGAATATCCTGTATGGACTGTATCAGCCCGATTCCGGACAAATTAAGATAAATGATAAAACCATCCGGATCAACAATCCCGTTGAATCCATAAACCATGGCATTGGAATTGTTCATCAGCACTTTATGCTTGTGCAGAATCATTCAGTGATTGAAAATATTGCATTGGGCTATAAAGATACACCATTTTTCTTTCCCAAAATAAAAATCAAAGACAAAGTTGAACAATTTTCTAAACAATTTGATTTTCATATTGATATTACAAAAAAGATCTGGCAGCTTTCAGCCGGGGAACAGCAGCGGGTGGAAATCATAAAAGCACTTTTAAATGGTGCTGATCTTCTTATCCTTGATGAACCAACTTCTGTGCTGACTCCCCTGGAAATCAAAGAACTGATTTCGATATTAAGAGAGATGAAGGCCAAAGGCCACATGATCATTTTCATTTCCCACAAGCTGGATGAAATCATGGACATCTGTGACCGGGTCCTGGTACTCCAGAAAGGCAGGATTGTGGGAGACGCTGACACAAAAAATACGGATAAAAAATCCCTTGCCCGGATGATGGTGGGCAGGGATGTTGTCTTTAATATTAACAGAGAAAAACTGACAAAAGGCAAAAAAAACCTGTCTGTTGAAAATATCAATGTCATTGGAGACAAGGGTCTTCTGGCTGTAAAAAATATTTCTTTTGAGCTTTTTAAAAATGAAATTTTCGGTATTGCAGGGGTTTCCGGCAATGGGCAGCGCGAGCTTGCAGAAGCCATAACGGGCATCAGACCCATTTTTTCGGGCAAAGTAAAAATGAATGGCAAGGATATCACCAACAAAAGTCCAAGACACATTTATGACAACGGTGTTTCCCATGTGCCGGAAGAAAGAATCCGGTTTGGAATCGCTCCAGGCCTTTTCCTGTATGATAATGCCATATTAAAACAGCATCACCTGAAAAAATTTTCCCAGCGCTATTTTTTGAAATATGATCAAGTGAAAAATCATACCAGAACCATTGTTAATAAATTCAAAGTTTCCACCCATTCCATTAATAACCAGACCCGGAACCTTTCCGGCGGGAACATTCAAAAACTCATCCTTGGAAGAGAAATCAGTGAGCAGCCGCAGCTTCTGGTGGCATCACATCCCACATATGGCCTGGATGTCGGGGCCACGGAATTCTTAAGAAAACATCTTTTGGAGCTTAGGAAACAAGGAAGTGCCGTGCTTTTGTTTTCTGAAGATCTTGAAGAAATATTTGAACTTTGTGACCGGGTTGCCGTTATTTTTGATGGTGAGTTCATGGCAATTCTAGATTCAGACGACAAACGGTTTTCTGATATCGGCCTGATGATGGCAGGCTCAATAAGAATTGATTCAATGGAAAAAAAAGAATGCTAAAAATCAAGACAACTAACAGATATGATATAACGGCTCTAAGATCATTTATGACCAACATTCTCTCTCTTTTGGCAGCGCTTGTGGTTATCAGTATTATTTTCCTGATTGCGGGCGTGAACCCTATCTTCGCTATTTCTGAAATCTTTTCAGGATCATTTGGTACCTTTTATGGAATTAAGGAAACCATTACCAAAGCCATTCCCCTGATCCTTATCGGCGCAGGGCTGACCCTGGCATTCAGGGCAAAATTCTGGAACATCGGTGCAGAAGGCCAGATGTTAATGGGAGCAATTTTTGCTACATGGACGGGGCTGACCTTTGGAGAGGCTTTGCCATCCTATATCATAGTTCCCTTGATTTTCCTGGCAGGTTTCATCGGCGGTGGACTCTGGGGAATCATTCCGGCCATACTGAAAATCAAATACTCCATTAATGAAGTAATATCCACTCTGATGCTCAACTATATCTGTGCTGAAATTTTAACCATGCTCATTGTAGGACCCTGGAAAGGAAAAACACGGTTTGGATTTCCCGGAACTAACAATCTTCCTGATTCTGCTATTTTAGGCCTGATACCTGGATCACGGATTCATTATGCCACATTAATCTTAGCCATTATCTGTGCCATTGTGCTGAGTGTGATCATCTATAAAACTCGCTTTGGATACGAAGTAAGGGTGGTGGGTGAAAATCCGGATGCCGGCAGATATGCAGGAATAAATTTTTTAAAAACAAGCCTGATCCTCATGGCCATCAGCGGTGGACTTGCCGGGTTTGCCGGGGTTGGTGAAGTGGCCGGCATTCATCACTATCTTGGATATCCTGCTTCAATTTCCTCGGGTTATGGATTTACAGCCATCATTGTTGCATGGCTTGCCAAATTAAATCCGCTCTATACTGTTATTTCAGGAATCTTTTTTGCCGGAATACTGGTGGGCGGCGATGCCATACAGATATCATTGGGACTGCCTGATGCCACGGTTCAAATAGTGAACGGTACTTTATTAATATTTTTAATTATGGGTGATTATTTTTTAAACTATAAAATTACCCTGCAGTTTTCAAACAAATAGTGTTTGAAAGGATACATATAGATGGAAGATATTATCATCTCAACTCTTCAAAGAGCTATGGTTGCAGGAACCCCTTTACTCCTTGCCACAACAGGAGAAGTGATTTGTGAAAGATCAGGCATCCTTAACCTGGGGGTTGAAGGTGTAATGGCAATGGGGGCAGTGGTAGCTTTTATTGTCACCATGACAACGGGCCATCCCTGGCTTGGCGTTCTTGCAGCCCTGGCTTCCGGCATGATGTTTTCCATCATCCATGCCTTTGCATCTGTCACCCTGCAGGCCAACCAGGTTGTGTCAGGACTTGCAATGACCATGCTTGGCCTTGGTCTTTCCGGTATGCTTGGCAAACCTTACGTGGGCAAACCCCTTTCAATAAAAATGGAAGATTGGATCATTCCCTATTTATCAGATATTCCCTATTTGGGAAAAATTCTCTTCTCCCAGGGCCCCTTTTTCTATATTGCCATATTTCTTGCCCTGGCCGCCTGGTTTTTCCTTGAAAGAACCCGTCTTGGAATACAGATCAGGTCAACGGGTGAAAACCCGAAAGCCACTGAAACCCAGGGGGTTAATGTATTCAAACTAAAATATTTGAGCGTTATCATTGGAGGTGGTTTTTCAGCTCTTGCAGGAGCCCACCTTTCCATATCCTATTCAAAATCATGGATAGAGGGAATGACTGCAGGAAGAGGCTGGATTGCCATAGCCCTGACCATATTTGCCCTGTGGAACCCTGCACGTGCAATATGGGCGGCATTTTTGTTCGGTGGCATTTTTGTTGTACAATATTTGCTGCAGCCCCTGGGAATCTCACCCAATTTCCTGGCCATGCTCCCTTATATTGCAACACTTTTAATTCTATTGCTGATCAGTTTAAAAGATCCAAAAAAATTAAACGCACCAGCCATGCTGGGAGAGCCCTATAAACGGAGCGAAAGATAAAAAACAT
The DNA here is from genome assembly GCA_018812385.1 of Pseudomonadota bacterium. Taxonomy (GTDB): domain Bacteria; phylum Desulfobacterota; class Desulfobacteria; order Desulfobacterales; family Desulfobacteraceae; genus Desulfobacula. The sequence goes on along the minus strand of JAHJDU010000447.1, from coordinate 11,177 downwards.
TGATTTTTTAATGGATTTTATTGATAATTGACAGATCATCTATTATTTGATTTATAAGGAAATAAGCATGTCAGCATCCATGGTTTCCATTGATAAAGTTTTAAATATTCTTATGAAACCATTTAAGTATTTTTTTATCTTTCTTTGCCTTCTCTTTTTCCTTTTATTTTCCTTGAACACAAGCTTTGCCATATCCATTCCAGAAGAAAAGAAAATTTCAAAAGAATTCATGGAAATGATACAGGAACGGGCAATGATATTAAATGATCCCATTGCCAACCATATGGTCACCCGGGTTGGTAATCATATCCTTTCTTTTCTGCCAAAAGGCCCCTTTGACTATTCATTTCGCATTGTGGATGATGCTGTTTTTAATGCCTTTGCAAGTCCGGCCGCCAATATTTTTGTCTATAGGGGATTGATTACAGGCCTTGATTCCATAGATGAACTGGCCGGTATCATCGGCCATGAAATTGCCCATGCCGCAAGCCGCCATGTATCTGAATCCATTGACCGTTCAAAATATATCAGCATTGGCAGCCTTGCCGGCATGCTGGCAGGTGCCATCATCGCCAGCAAATCAGGTGGGGATGCAGGAGCAGCAGTTATGCAGGGGACGATGGCCATTGGCCAGACCGCCATGCTTTCCTTTACAAGGGAAAATGAAACAGAAGCCGATGAAAAAGGCGTTATGTTTTTAAAAAAAAGCTGTTTTGACCCAAAAGGACTTTTGTCAGGGTTAATGAAAATAAGGGCGACAGACTATCGAGGTGTAGAAAATATTCCGGATTATGTTAAGACCCATCCTGGAACGGGCAGCCGAATTGGCCATGTTGAAACCATTCTTTCAGACTACGTCCCTTTGTCAGACAAGGCAAAATGCCATGAAGATTTCAGATTTAATATGGTAAAATACCGGCTTTTAGGGCTTTACGCAGATATTGAACCCACATATAACCTATTGACAACTCAACTTAAGAGCAATCCTTCAAACTCTATCGCTGATGACGCTGCTGCCATCCATTACGGGCTGGGACTTATTTATGCCAGAAAGTTAATGGTAGAAAAAGCGCTGTCACATCTGAAAGAAGCTCTCTCAATTAACATTTTCGATCCAATGGTACTTCTTGAAATGGGCAGGATATACCTGCTCAACGGGGAACCCCAAAAAGCACTCAACGTCCTTAAAGGGATTGAGAGGGACCCGGTCATGGGTTTGATGGCCAGGTTTCACCAGGCAAACGCACACCTTGAGTTAAGAAACCTTTTAGAGTCAAAGAATCTATTTAATGCCATAATCGATCAGGCCCCATCTTTATATCCAAAAGCATATTATCACCTGGCAAATATTATGTCGCTTGAAAAAAATCCAGGGGATTCCCATTATTATCTTGGTGTCTATTATTCTAAAATCAATAATAATAAAACAGCCATTATCCATTTAAACAAAGCATTGGATAGCTTAAAGGATGAAACCAAAATCAAAAGAACAAAAGAACTATTAGATCAATTAAAAGAAAAATCCGCTAAAGACCATAAAAAAAATTAATCCTTTCTATTTATGCCTTATCAAACCGGGAAAACTTCATGGAAAAAGTTCCCCTACCCTGGGTGACAGATCGAAGTGCCGTGGAATACCCAAACATTCTGGCCAGCGGAGCCACGGCTTTTATCTCCTGGATACCAATTTTCGGGCTGATGGATTCCACCTTGCCACCCCGTGCATTTAAATCAGATATGGCATCGCCCATGTAATTATCCGGAACAAAAATCTCTACTTCCATAATCGGTTCAAGAAGACCTAACGCACCATTTTCCAAAGCATTCCTACATGCCATGGATGCCCCTACAGAAAAGGCAAGTTCAGAACTTCGTTCATCAAATCCGCCATCTTCAATAATTATGGCAACATCAACCAGGGGATATCCCTTAAGGTATCCGCCTTCAAGGGTCTCCCGGATTCCTTTTTCAATGGCAGGGATATATTGTTCAGGAATCTTATCATTTCCAGGTTTACACTTAAATGTAATACCATCTCCCCGGTTTAAGGGTCCAAGACAGATACTTATCTCTGCAAAATGGCCTTTCCCGGAAATCTCTCTTTCAAAAACAGCATGGCCTTTTGCCCTGGAAGTAAGGATTTCCCGATAGACGACCTGGGGTTTCCCCACATTGACATTGGTTTTAAATTCTTTGAGCATACGTGAAATAATAATCTCAAGATGAAGTTCCCCCATGCCGGATAAAATCGTCTGACCAGTTTCTTCATCCTGGCTCACCTTTAAAGTCGGATCTTCCATGGTGAACTTTTCAAGTACTTCCTCTAATTTTTCCTGGTCTGCGTGGGTTTTCGGCTCTATGGCAATGGAAATAACAGGATCTGCATATTCCATTTTTTCAAGAAAAACCGGATAATCCTGGGAACACAGGGTGTCCCCGGTTCCAGAGTCCTTAAGCCCGACAATACCTATAATATGCCCTGCAGACGCTTCTTTTAACCGCTCCCTTTTATTGGCATGCATTTGCAGAATTCTGGATAATTTTTCTTTTTTATTTAAAAAAGGATTAAACACCTCAGATCCTGCTTCCATTCTACCTGAATAGATCCTGGCAAAAGAAAGCTTTCTTCCTTCAATCATGGAAACTTTGAAAATCAAGGCTGCCAGCGGGCCATTTTTTTGAGGTAAAAATTCCAATTCTTCACCCGTTTCCGGGTGCACACCTTTAATGGGCGGAACATCTTGAGGACTTGGTAAATATAAGGATATGCCATCTAACAATGGCTGAATTCCCTTATTTTTAAGAGCACTTCCGCAAAAAACAGGCACAATCTGCCTTGAAATGGTTGCTTTACGAATGGCTTTATTGATCTGTTCAATGGAAATATCCTCTTCTGAAAGATATTTTTCCATTATCTCATCATTGACTTCTGATACAGCTTCAAGAAGTTTTTCCCGATATTCATCAGCTATCTCTTCAAATTCAGGGGCAATGTCATCTATTGAATACTCAGCACCCTTTGTCTCATCATCCCAGGTGATCTGTTTCATGTTGATTAAATCAATGACACCGGCAAACCTGTCTTCAGAACCCATGGGCAATTGCAGTATCACAGGGTTTGCCATCAACTTCTTTTTTATGGAATTGACGGCACCGAAAAAATCAGCGCCAATTCTGTCCATTTTATTAATAAAGGCCATCCTGGGAACGGAATATCTATCTGCCTGTCTCCAGACAGTCTCTGTTTGGGGTTCAACACCTCCCACAGCACAGAAAACACCAATGGCCCCATCCAGAACCCTTAATGCTCTTTCCACCTCAACTGTAAAATCAACATGGCCCGGTGTATCAATAATTTGAATAAGAGAATTTTTCCATTCACAGGTGGTCACGGCAGAGGTTATGGTGATGCCTCTATCCTGTTCATCCTGCATCCAGTCCATGACGGCTTCTCCATCATGGACTTCTCCAATTTTATAGGACTTTCCCGTGTAAAAGAGGATTCTTTCCGTAACAGTGGTTTTACCTGCATCAATATGGGCCATGATTCCGATATTTCTGAACTGACTGATATTTTTACTCATTTCACCATCAACATATTTGTTTTATAAAAGTATTCAAGATCTATATGGCCGGCCAGGGTCAAGGCATCTTGTCCCTGGATCAGTATTTTAACCATTTCTATTTTTGGAATATTCAATGTTAACGAATTCACCAGTGAATATATTGCCAAAAGCTCACTTTGAGTATCCATATTTTCCATCATTCCCTGTTCCGGACTCAAATCAACATAAGCCTTCCCATCATCTGTAATGAAAAAAGAATTGATTTTTGTCCCTTTGGGCCAGGTTGCCTCAAGATGGACAAGTCGCGGGCCTTTAAGAAGGGTCTTTATAATTTCCAAGCCCAGGTAATGTGAATCCAGGTTTGAGGCAAATTTTTCTTTTACGGATTTTAAATAAGTTTTCTGTTTATCAGCATAATAAACAAATCCCTCAAAAAGATCTTCATTAGATGAAATCCGCTCCTCTTTCACATCATTTTCCGCCACACAGATACCTGATAATGCAAAAATGATCAGAAAAATGATAATGATAATTTTTCTTTGTCTGGATTTCATGTCTAAATTCTTTAAATTAATCTGAATTCTTTAAATTAAAATGATATTTGATACAGCATCGCCTAATATGTGTCAAGAAAATAAGCCTTGCAAATCAGATAGGGGTTTAATAAAATTAATTTAAAAAAAATTATCCCGATGTTTAAAAACCAATATAAAACAGGAATTTACTATGGAAAAAATCAGGCTGGCTCTTTTATCCGGCGGAGTCTCTTCGGAAAGAGAAGTTTCCCTTAACAGTGGCAAACAGGTGCTTGAGGCCCTTGATAAGGACAAATATGATATCACACAGTATGATACCAAAACAGACCTGAAACAGCTTGTCATTGATGCGGACAAGATTGATGCTGCCCTGATCATCCTGCATGGCCCTTTTGGGGAAGACGGAACCGTTCAGGGACTTTTGGATCTGCTGGATATTCCCTACCAGGGCGCAGGGGTCTTGGGAAGTGCCCTGGCCATGAACAAACTGGTTGCCAAAAGGCTTTATGAAGGCGTCGGAGTTCCTACGCCTTCCTATCTTTCATTTTCAATGACCGACACAATTGACCCCTTAAAGGTTATCCATGCATTGGATCTTCCTCTGGTGGTAAAACCTGCCTGTGCCGGGTCAAGTGTGGGGATGACCATTGTCAAGACAGCAAAAGATCTTCAAGATGCCATTAAATTAAGTTTTCAACATGATGATACCCTTATTATTGAGAAATATATAAAAGGACTTGAGCTGACCTGTGGAGTCCTTGGCAATGAAGAACTGGAAGCATTACCCGTCATTGAAATCATCCCTGGAGAAGGTCATGAATTCTTTGATTACACGGCAAAATACACGGCCGGGGTGACCCGGGAAATATGCCCTGCCCGCATTGATGACACCATCACAAAAAAAGCTCAGGAACTTGCCATCAAAGCGCATCAGGCCCTTTTTTTAAAAGGATATTCCAGAACAGACATGATCTTAGATGGTCAGAATTTATCTGTTCTTGAAACCAATACCATTCCAGGGATGACGGCAACCAGTCTTTATCCCCAGTCTGCAGAGGTGGCAGGATATTCTTTTACCAGACTTTTGGACAAACTCATTCAACTTTCAATTCAAGAACATAAAAAACAAAAATTAAGGAGATCAGCATGAAGATCCTAGTTGTTGGTGGTGGTGGCCGTGAACATACAATGGTATGGAAAATATCAAAAAGCCCGTTGGTGGAAAAAATATATTGTGCCCCTGGAAATGCAGGAACAAAAGACCTTGCTGAATCTGTCCCCATTAACCCAGAGGATATACAGGCTCTGGCAGCCTTTGCCAGGGAAAACAAAATTGATCTTACCGTTGTAGGTCCGGAAGGACCTCTGGTAGAAGGTATTGTTGACGTCTTTGAAGCAATGGGGTTAAAAGCGTTTGGCCCAAGCAAAGCTGCAGCAAAACTTGAAGGCAGCAAGAATTTTTCAAAACAGCATATGCTCAAGTACAAGATCCCCTGTGCCATGGGAAAAGCATTTACGGACGCCGGCAAAGCCAAAACCTACGCCAAAGCCCTTGGTGCACCCTGCGTGGTCAAGGCCGACGGCCTTGCAGCCGGCAAAGGGGTCATCATCTGTGCAACACTTGAGAAAGCATATGAAGCCATTGATTCCATGCTCAAGGAAAATGCCTTTGGTGATGCCGGCGCCATTGTGGTTGTGGAAGAATGTCTTAAAGGAGAAGAAGCCTCTTTTATTGCCTTAACAGATGGGAAAACTATCCTGCCCCTGCCGGAATCCCAGGATCACAAAAGAATTTTTGATAATGATGAAGGACCCAATACGGGTGGTATGGGAGCTTACTCTCCTGCACCCGTTCTGGATCACATGCTTCGCCAAAAGGCCATGAACGAGGTCATGATCCCTGCTGTACAGGGCATGGCCAAGGAAGGAACTCCGTTTAAAGGCGTTCTTTATGCAGGTCTTATGGTGGATAAAGACCAGATAAAAGTGCTGGAATTTAACACCCGATTGGGAGATCCTGAAACCCAGCCCATTCTCATGCGCCTTGAAAATGATCTGGTACCCCTGATGGAAGCCTGCTGTGACGGCACCCTGCACAATTATTCAACAAAAATCGACCCAAGAGCGGCCATGTGCGTGGTGATTTCTTCAGGCGGATATCCAGGCGCCTATGAGACAGGAAAAGAAATCTTCGGCCTTGATGAGGCCGGCAATGTTAAAGATACTATTGTCTTTCATGCTGGGACAGCGCTAAAAGACGGTAAAACCGTCACGGCAGGCGGCAGGGTCCTTGGGGTAACATCCCTTGGTGACACTGTCAAAGATGCCATTGACCTTGCATATGAAGCCTGTTCAAAAATTTCATTTGACAACCACTTTTATCGCAAAGACATCGGGGCAAAGGCCTTAAAACGAATTTCCATTCCCCCACAGGTGAGCGTGATCATGGGAAGTGACTCTGATTTCTCTGTCATGGAAAAAGCTCTGTCCATATTGAAAAAATTTGACATCCCTTACACTGTCACTGTGTCGTCTGCCCACAGGACCCCGGAAAGGGCAGCTAAACTTGCCATTGAGGCAAAAGAAAAAGGAATAAAGGTTATCATTTGTGGTGCAGGCCATGCTGCCCACCTGGCAGGCGTCATAGCCGCCCATACCACACTTCCTGTTTTAGGGGTACCCATAGATTCATCAGCCCTCCAGGGCATGGATTCTTTGCTGGCCACAGTACAGATGCCTCCGGGAATTCCCGTGGCCACCATGGCCATAGGAAAATCAGGGGCCTATAATGCCGGCATTTTTGCAGCCCAGATTCTTGGTGTTTCAGACCCTGTGATAGCCCGGAAACTTGCAGCCTTTAAACAGGAAATGGCAGACAAGGTCAATAAAAAGGCCCAGAGTTTTGCATGAAGGACAAAAAATAGTCTCTATTGATCCTGTAACGCCTGATCCGGATAGTATTGCTAAAGCCGGAAAGATCCTCCAGAAAAATGGAATTGTGATCTTTCCGGCTAAATGTCTTTACGGGGTTGCTGCCAATGCTTTGGATGAAACTGCCATAAAAAAAGTGTTTCATTTAAAACAAAGGCCATGGAACAACCCTCTTCTTGTCCTTGTACCGGACAAAAAAATGCTCCCAGATCTTGTTACCTCAATTTCCAGGCAGGCATACACACTCATGGATGCCTTCTGGCCGGGAAATATCACCCTTGTGTTTGAAGCAAAAAAGCATATCTCAAAATGTTTAACCGCCGGAACCGGAAAAATCGGCATAAGAATTCCAGCCCACCCCGTTGCAAAAGCTCTTGTTGAATATGTTAACTTTCCCATTACCGGGACAAGCGCCAACCTGTCCGGCAAGGGCGGCTGTAACCAGATCCATCAATTATCATCCACCATCATTGACCAGGCTGACCTGGTACTGGATGCCGGCACCTTAAAAGGCGGCATGGGATCAACCATTGTAGATGTTACGGCCCCTTCTGTTACCATCATCCGGGAGGGCGAAGTCAGGACAAGCCAAATTAATGAACTCCTAAAAATTTGACACTTCCCTATCCATAATTTCATTGACAAACTCTAAATTTTACCTTAAAAAAGAACAATTCATGCCGGAGTGGTGGAATTGGTAGACGCAGAGGACTCAAAATCCTCCGGGCGCAAGCCCTTGCGAGTTCAAGTCTCGCCTTCGGTACCAAAGATTATAAAGGGTTTTCAGTTTTTTGCTGAAAACCCTTTTTTATACCACAAAGTAAAAAGTAAGCGCTCCCCTGCTCATTTCCGCTTCATTCAGAGTTCGGGCGCTTAATCCTATGTCCACCGCTCCCTGCAAGACTACTTTAATACCCCCTGAGCTGTCCAGGCTGGGAAAGACTTGAATCTTTACCCCAGGGTATTGTTTTTCAAAAGACTATTTGACTAATCAAAAACCAACCGATATTCATGTTATTATGATAAAAATATAGCCAATCTTTTTATCGGGCCTGGGATTCATTTTGAATCTGCAAAAATACATCCTGCAGGTTCACAAATTTATATGGAAATATAGAATGCGCATTTTTCTTGCCAGCTGTGGTTCAAGGGGTGATGTCCAGCCAATGCTTGCTCTTTGTCTGGCCTTACAATCTGCAGGGCATGATGTTATGTTGGCAGGACCTCCTGAAAAAGAAGCCTGGGCAAAAAAATTAGGGTGCCCATATACCAGGCTTGGCAAAGATGTTACTGCATTTGTAGATAATCTGGAAGATGCTGTTTCTTTTAAAACAGGCATTAAGTTCATATCTTTTGTCCGCCGGGAAATTATAACCCAGTTTGAAATACTGCCTGAGCTTGTCGAAAATGCAGACCTGATAATTGGTTCATCTTTGGTATTTGCCCTTTCCTCTATAGCAGAAGCAAAATCTATTCCATACCGGTATATCGCATTTACTCCTCAGATATTACCCTCCAGGGAGCATCCATTCCCTGTGATTCAATTTCAACGGCTGCCCAAATGGTGTAATAAATTGTCATGGGATATGGCAAAGACAGGGGATAAATTAAGTTTGACCATCCTGGTTAATAAAGGCAGAAAAAAAATAGGACTTAATCCCATTAAGAATGCATGGGAGCATATTTTAGGGGAAAACACAATTATTGCCGCGGACAAACAAATAGCAAAGGTTCCTTGTGATATCAAAAAGAAGAATACGCAAACCGGGTATATGCACCTGGAATTGCCGAAAAAAAATCTGCCCGGGCTTGATAATTTTATTGATGCAGGATCTGCCCCTATTTTTGCCGGATTTGGGAGTATGCCTAAAAAAGACCAGGCAAGGAATATTCCCTTGCTGGTTGAGGCTGCCCGAATTGTAAAAAAACGAATTGTAATTGCAAAATTCTGGGAAGGCTTTTCCGAATTCAGTAAAAGTGATGATGTTTTCTTTATTCAAAAATATCCACATCTAAAGCTGTTTTCAAAAATGTCCGTTGTCATTCACCACGGAGGTGCCGGAACAACAGCCACCTGTGCAATATGTGGAGCACCCCAGATTATTGTTCCCCACATACTTGACCAGTTCTATCATGGTCAGCAGGTATATTTATCCCATCTGGGTGCAAAACCAATCTGGCGATCGCAACTTACGCCTGGGAAATTGGTATCAGCCTTAAACGATTGTTTATATAATGATACGATTCAAAAGACTGTTAAAGCCAGGGCGCTTTCCATAGATCGGGAAAAAAATATGGCATTGACAGTCAGGAACCTGACTGGTTAAACCTTTGCTCCTACCCAAAAACATTCCCCAATTTCAACAGGTGATGTTATTCGTATGTTAGAAGCTTTAACCAAAGTCCTTTAAAAAATCCAGGATATGAAGGTGTTCAATACCTTTTACATTGCCCTGGGCAAACTCGTCCATTGATACAACTATTTTCCTGAAATTATCTTTCAGCTTTAAAAGATTTCCAAATTCCCGGTCAATGGTCTGCTGATTGGAAAGAAGATAGGCAACCTGAACATAGAGGATTTCTCCTGATTTTCGGGCCAGAAAATCGATTTCCATATCCTTGTGTTTTCCGACATAGACATCATACCCCTTGAATTTCAGATGCTTGTATACAATGTTTTCAAGAATTTTTCCCATATCTTTTTGCTGGAAACCTACAATGGCGTTTCTTAAGCCAGTATCTTCGAAATAATATTTTTCATTAATTTCAAATATTTTTTTCCCGATTATGTCATACCTGCTTATTTTATTGATAAAAAAAGAATCAGACAAAAATTTTAAGTAATTCATTACCGTATTGACGGATATGCTGACTTTCTGGGATTTTAAAAAATCACTGATGTTTTTTTCAGCAAGCATGCTGCCGGTATTGTCTGCCAGAAAGAGAACCAGCCTGTCAAGAAAGTTGACATTTCTTATATTGTGTCTTGCCACAACATCTTTGAGGATAATGCTGTTATAGATGCTTTTCAGATAATCAAAAACAATTTCTTCTTCAAGCGGCAGATGAATCAGATACGGCATACCGCCGAATTTGACATATTGCCCAAATGCATCCATTGAATGATCCAGTTTATGGAAGAATAAAAATTCCTTGTATGAAAGGCTGCTGACCCTTATTTCTACATATCTTCCGGCAAGAAAGGTAGATAGCTCGCCAGAGAGCAGTGTTGCGTTGCTGCCCGTGCAGAATATATCATAGCGCGGATTTTCATTCAGATCTCTTAAAGTTTTTTCAAAGGATTCAATTTCCTGGACTTCATCAATCATCACCACATTTTTACAGGTTTTGTCTGTTTTTTGAATAATATAGCGATAAAGATCTCTGTAGTCTTTCAGGTCGTCAAATTCCAGTTTTTCCTTGTCAATAAAAATGATATTGGTGTTTGGCTCAGCTATTTCCAGCATTTCTCTGATTTGCTTCATCAGATAGCTTTTTCCAGTTCTCCGCTGTCCCGTTAAAACTTTAATGATATTTTGCCCGACATAGGGTTTTATTTTGTTTAGATAATCATTTCTTGGTATTATTTTCATTATATTGAACTACCCCTATTAAAAATAAATTTAGTTTCATTATAATGAAAATAAATTCATATTCAATAATTATTTTGATTATAATGAAACTAACTTGCATTTGCGGAGCTTAGACAGGAGTCTCTTATGTATGCGCGCCGGGCCGTGTTCCTTGCATCATCTTCCGTCAATTGTCTCGGGCCGATGGCTTTTTTTGAAAAATATTTATTTTAAATTTCTTTTCTACTTTGTGCCCAAACTGGGAGTTTGTTATTATTCTAATTAAATAAACAATCAGCCATAAAATAAATATGGGCAAGAAAATGGTGCTGATAATGAATACCATTATCAAGGAAATAAAATTTTCAAACAGGTTAGGAACTTCTGTTTTCAGCCAGAGTTGAAACTCTGTGAATTTAGCCCCCAAGTCTCCCAGCGCAGCAATTGCTTTTTTAGTTCTGCTGAAGAACCCGTTTTCAGCCTGGCTTTGTTCTTCTTGAGAATCCTCCATTGATATTTCCTCAACAGGGGTTCTTTTTTTTATTTCTTTAACACTTGTTTTTATATTATCG
>JAHJDU010000446.1 GCA_018812385.1 Pseudomonadota bacterium | reverse complement strand
CTATAAACGGTGCAAACGAGGTAATGACTATCCGGGTGGTGACCATTGGGCTTATCAATAAAAGCCATGTTCATCCCAGGGAAGTGTTTGCCGATGTCATCGCGGAAAGAGCTTCTGCCGTGATTGTGGCCCATAACCACCCGAATGGTGAATTGAAACCCAGCAAAGAAGATATCCAGATTACAAAAAGGCTGAAAGAGGCTTCAGATATACTCGGTTTGAACCTTTTGGACCATATTATCTTTAATGCAAAGGGGTATTATTCTTTTGCTGAAAATGATGAGATATAGAGGTACGATGTTCAACAAATAAAAAGCACTGGTTGCGACCAGTGCTTTTTAAATTAATCAACAAAATTGATGATACCTATGCGAATTTCGCTAAAAGATATCAAAGAAACAGCCTATTAGAGAATATCATAATCACCATAAAAAAAAGAGCGCATAAGCCGCAGATGTTCAAAATTAGATTTCAAATCACACAAATTGAGATAAAAAATGAATTTAAAACTAAGCATACTCAAAGATCTTTTTACGATTCACCGGTTTTCACCAGGCCATGAAATCCCAGAACAGATCTATGAGGGTCAATTTTATAGTATCATCAAAACTGAGGATGAACTCTCAATAGTCTGTAACTCTTCAGTACTTAAGGGTTCAGAAAACTCAGAAACAGATTGGTCTTGTATTAAAGTTCTGGGACCTTTGGACTTCTCTTTGACCGGGATTCTGGCAGATATCTCAAGCGTTTTAGCCAAAGCTGACGTCAGCATCTTTGCTATATCAACCTTTGATACAGATTATATACTGGTAAAATCAAAAAAACTGCCTGTTGCCGAAAAGGCCTTACTACATGCCGGGTATACGTTTAACACTTGAAACCGAAAAAGTCGTTTCAGTACCCTTGAGCTCCAACGTCACCATGGCTGGTACTGCATTGCAAAAGAGGATACTCAGAACCTAATGCAGAAGTGAACTTTAAAAACTTTGCCACGTCTCTGAGTGCTCATGCAATGGCGTTCGCCAAGATGAGATCATAAAAGAAAACCGAACAAAGCCCCACCTTTGTTAAAGTTTACGGCGGTTGCGCTGCCGGAAGGGAAAAAATGAAATATATCGGAGCACATGTCAGTATTAACGGAGGGACAGAAAAAGCCCCTCAAAATGCGGAAGGTATTGGCGCAAAAGCCTTTGCCATGTTCACCAGGAACCAGAGACGGTGGGTATCAAAACCCCTGACCGGCAAAAACATCACCCAATTCAAGGAGAACTGCAAGAGCGGGGGTTATGATCCCAGGCACATCCTCCCCCATGACGGTTACCTGATCAATCTCGGACATCCTGAAGAAGACGGCCTTGAAAAATCAAGGACCGCCTTTCTTGACGAGATGCAGCGTTGCGAACAACTGGGTCTTCAATACCTGAACTTACACCCGGGAAGCCACCTGAACAAAATGGATCCCTATCACTGCCTTGAACGGATCGCCGAATCAATAAACCTGACCCTGGACCAGACAGCCGGTATCACAGCGGTCATCGAAAACACTGCCGGCCAGGGGACCAATATGGGACATCGATTCGAACATCTGGCCCGGATCATTGGGAATGTCCGGGACAAGAGCCGCATTGGGGTCTGCCTGGACACCTGTCACACCTATTCTGCCGGGTACGATATCAAGACAGCCAAAGCGTTTGAAAACACCCTCCAGGAGTTTGACAATCTCGTGGGGTTAAGCTACCTGAAAGCCATGCACCTGAACGATTCGAAAAAAAACTTTGGAAGCCGGGTAGACCGACACGAGAGCATCGGAAAAGGATCCCTGGGGATTGAGCCTTTCAAATTCATCATGAACAACCCGCACTTCGACCATATCCCCATGGTTCTTGAAACACCGGATCAATCCATATGGGAAGAAGAGATCAGACTCCTCTATAGCCTGATTGAATAAATATCCGAAATAAATATTGGGAGAAGAATATGGCATATGAACAAATTGCTGTTGCGGGAATTCAGATATCACAAGTTGGCATGCCTTTGGTTGAAAAAATAAAACCGTTTTTATGGGAAGTGAGATCAAAGGTTCCAAATGGAATTGCCAGAGTTTTATTTACTGTTGACGGAAATGTCATGATTTTATTACATGGTTTCATTAAGAAATCACAGAAAATTCCGAAGAACGAACTAAAGACGGCTCTTTCACGGTTGAAAGAATATCAGGAGGATTAAGGATGAAAGATAAACATATTGGAAGTAGTTTCGATGATTTCCTTCAGGAGGAAGGATTGATGGCTGAAGCTGAAGCAACCGCTCTCAAACGCATACTTGCTTATCAGATCAAGCAGGAAATGGAATTACGTAATATTTCAAAAACGGCTCTGGCCAAAATGATGAAAACAAGCCGGTCTTCAGTTGATAGACTGCTGGATCCTACGAATTCTTCAATAACACTCCTAACTCTGGAAAACGTTGCAGTTGCCCTTGGTAAAAAGCTCAAACTTCAATTTGCATAACCATCGTATGAAGGCGGACATCGTTTCAATACCATTTGTCGAAAATGCCAGTATTGGCAAATTCGGCAAATGCTGATTTATCCCGAGGTTTCACCGTTGCCCAGGTGGCTCAAAAGCAGGTGTAATAATGTTTAAAATATTCTCTCAAACTGATAAAAAGACAATCTGTACGTCTCCGGACAGCACAATATTAGAAGCCATACTTAAAGCCCAAATCAATCACATCCATGTTTGTGGTGGCAAAGCCCGGTGTACAACCTGTCGGGTCTATGTAGTAGATGGATTAAGCAATTGCCTGCCCAGAAATGAACAAGAAAAGCTGTTAGCCGAGCAAATGGGATTCCCCCAGGATATACGGTTAGCCTGCCAAACTAAAATAAGTGGAAATATTACGGTTAGACGTCCGGTTGTTGATGACTTGGATAAAGAAATCATCTTAAAACAATTTGGAGATGTGTCTGGCACGAAACTTGGGCAAGAGAAAGATATAGCAATCCTCTTTACCGATATCGAAAACTACACACAATTTGCTGAAGCTCTCCCTGCTTATGACGTTGTGCATGTTTTGAATCGTTACTATCAAAAGATGAATGAGATTATTATACAACATAAAGGCATTATCAGCGACGTAGCGGGAGACGGTATCTTGGCTTTGTTTGGTGTAATAGAAGACAGCAAAAACTCTGTATTGGATGCCATCAATGCAGTTCGAGCAATGAACAAGGCATTGATACAGTTTAACGAATATCTCGATCATATGTATGATCGATCTTTTGGAATCAGGGCAGGAATAAACTTTGGAAAAGTCATTGT
>JAHJDU010000445.1 GCA_018812385.1 Pseudomonadota bacterium | reverse complement strand
TCATTGGATTTAATATCATCCGTTTTGATTACAAGGTCTTGTCCGGCTTAAGTTCCTACCCATTCCATACCCTTCCCACTCTGGATCTGCTGATGGCGGTTCATAAACAACTGGGATATCGATTGTCCCTTGATGCCCTGGCTACCCAGACTTTAGGCAGCCGGAAAAGTGCAGATGGGTTGATGGCGCTTCAGTGGTGGCAGGAAGGAAAAATGGACAAAATTGTTGAATACTGCAAACAAGATGTCCGCGTCACCAAAGATTTATATCTTTATGGTCGAGAACATAAATTTTTAGTCTTTAAAAACAAGGCCGGTCATAAGGTAAGACTGCCGGTTTATTGGTAAACAAAAAAACGAAAAGGTATTTTTGTTGAAGCGCCCCGGATGAATCCGTCGCAAGCTGAAGGTTGTCAAGGAACAGATCTTTTTTTATCCTTGTCAACTTTTTTCGCTTGACTATGGCAAGCCTTCTTTTTATAGTCTCAAAACTCATAATTGAAGGTGTAAGTATGTTATACTAAACAATAATTAAAACTGGCGGTAATTAAAAAATGAATTCTATTTTTAAGGTTTTAGCAGTTGCATTATTATTATTGATTGGCATTACAGCACCGGGCTTTGCCGGTGACACAATCAAAATCGGCTCTGGCGGTGCTATTACCGGTGACTCGGCACCCTATGGACTTTCTGCGGCAAGAGGTGTTGAAATTGCCATTGAAGAC
Organism: Pseudomonadota bacterium; assembly: GCA_018812385.1. Taxonomy (GTDB): domain Bacteria; phylum Desulfobacterota; class Desulfobacteria; order Desulfobacterales; family Desulfobacteraceae; genus Desulfobacula. The sequence continues at coordinate 2,739 of JAHJDU010000445.1, read as the reverse complement.
CTTAATGCCAAAAGCGGAATACTGGGTAAAAAAATTGAATTATTAGTCGGTGATGATGTATGCAAACCTGAGGTTGCAGTGAACATGGCGACCAAACTTGTTTCAGACGGTGCCCAGATGATTGTCGGTCATGTCTGCTCCGGCGCCACCATCGCGGCAAACAAAATTTATAAAGATGCGGGACTTATTGTTATTTCTCCGGCATCCACCAATGATGATTTGACCCTTAAAGGTGAACATCCCAACTTCTTTCGAACCATTTCCTATGACGGTGCCAAGGCCGATCTGATGACTTCTTTTGTAAAAAATAATCTAAAAGTAAAAACTGTTGCCATGATCCATGATAAAGGCGATTATGGTAAGGGCCAGATGGAACTTGCCAGAAAATACTTTGAAAAGTTAGGTGACGTTGAAGTGATTCTTTTTGAAGGTGTAACAACCGGAGCGGTTGATTATACCGATATTGTACAGAAAATAAAAAGATCGAACGCTGAACTTACCATGTGGGGCGGCTATCATTCAGATGCTTCCAAAATTGTAGGTATGATCAAAAAGAAAAAGGTTGATACTATTTTCTTCTACGCTGACGGTATCATCGGTGACAACTTTGTAACCCTGGCCGGCAAATATTCTGACGGTGTTTATGCAACAGGCCCGAATGATACTTCCAGCAATCCGCTTTATAAAGAATTGACTGCGAAACATCAGAAAAAATATGGCGAAGCTCCTGGAACATTCTTTTACAATGGGTATGCCTGTGTTCAGGCTCTGGCAGCAGCAGCAGAAAAAGCAGGTTCTATTGATTATGATAAAATGAGAGCGGCCATGTTTGAAATTAAAGTCGATTCTCCTTTGGGACCCATTGGTTTTGATAAAAACGGCGATGTTGTCGGCGCAGGTTTCTCTGTCTATCAATTTCAGAATGGAAAATATACCCAGGTTAATTAATATCTGATTGATAATAAAAACAATTTATTCACCCATATAAGATTTTTTTACCATCTCATTTTCAAGAAGCTTCTTTGCATCATCTTCAAGAATCACTTTTCCTGTCTGAATAACATAACCGCGGCTGGCAGTTTTAAGTGCCATTCGTGCATTCTGTTCAACCAGAAGAATGGTTGTTCCCTCGGCATGCAGTATTTTTATGGTTTTAAAAACATTGTCTACAAGGACAGGGGCAAGACCCATTGACGGTTCATCCAGCAGAAGGATCTTGGGATTGGCCATTAAAGCCCTTCCCATGGCCAGCATCTGCTGCTCGCCACCGCTCAAAGTACCTGCCACTTGTCTGCTTCTTTCTGCAAGCCTTGGAAACAATTCAAAAATCTTTTCAATGGTCTGAGCATCTCTTTTCTTATCTTTGGACGTGAAAGCACCCAAATCAAGATTTTCCATCACAGTCAACTGACCGAAAATTCTACGGCCCTCAGGAACCTGGACAATCCCTTTCTTAACTATCTCGTGGGCAGGATATTTTGCTAGATCTTCACCATTTAGAAAGACCTGTCCTGATGATGGTTTCAAAGTCCCACTGATGGTTTTCAGGGTCGTACTTTTACCAGCCCCGTTACCACCGATAAGCGTAACAATTTCACCTTCATTAACTTTAATTGAAACGTTTTTTAAAGCATGTATTTTTCCGTAGTGAGCATGCACGTTTTTAAGTTCAAGCATTGCCATAATTAATTGACCTCAACTGATTTTCTTTAAATATTGTATTGCTTCTATCATACACCGTACTCAAATTAACTAATGAGAGTCAGCAGCGTCACCACTTCCAAGATAAGCTTCAATAACTGTTTTATTATTCTTAATCTCTTCGGGCAAGCCTTCGGCAATCATTTTTCCATAGTCAAGTACTGTAACAATATCGGAAATATTCATTACAACCCGCATTTGATGCTCAATAAGGACAATTGTGATACCAAGTTCATCACGCATATTCTCAATAAAATCCATCATATCCTGAGTTTCTCTCGGGTTCATTCCGGCTGTCGGCTCGTCAAGCAGCAAAAGTTTTGGCTGAGAAGCCAGTGCTCTTGCCATTTCAAGCCTTCTTTGCTCCCCATATGGAAAATTCTTTGCAAGGGTATCTTCTTTTCCCTCCATCTTCACATATTTAAGAAGATCTAATGCTACTTCTTTTGCTTTTACTTCCTCTCTTATCGTACTTTTAAGGCCCAGTATAGGACCCAAAAAACCGGATTTAAGATGAACATGATACCCGATCATAACATTTTCCAATGCTGTTAAATTCGGAAAAAGCCGGATATTCTGATATGTTCTTGCGATCCCTTTGTAAACAATCCTGTCAGGAGAAAGGCCGACAATGGAGTTTCCTTCAAATGCCACCTCGCCCTCTTCAGGGCGGTAGAATCCTGTAAGACAATTGAAAAATGTTGTTTTCCCGGCTCCGTTAGGACCAATAATGCTGTGAATAGTTTTTCCTTTCACTTCAATATTCAGTGCGTCCAGAGCAACCAGCCCGCCAAACCGTTTTGTCATTTCCTGTATACTTAATAAAATCATAATACCACCTCCGGGCTACGCAGCTGTTTGGGTTTGGGTTTCATCATCGGAGTGAAGCTCGATTTTATGCCTTGCTTCCGGCCAGAGACCTTCCGGTCGAAGAAGCATCATTGCTACCAGGGCTGCACCGTAAACAAACATGCGATATTCGGCAAATTCCCTTAAAAGCTCAGGCAGACCCATAAGAACGGCTGCGCCGACAACAAC
>JAHJDU010000444.1 GCA_018812385.1 Pseudomonadota bacterium | reverse complement strand
TTTTAAAATTGTTTTTAAACCAAATAATAAAGCGGATTAAATGTTAATTCAATATATATATAACTTATTTCGACAACAATGCCTTGTTAAATTAAAAATCAATCTGGAGTATCCCATGGCACTCATCAAGCGAAACATATCTGAAAAGGTTCTGACATATGCAAGCCAATACCCTGTTGTGACAATAACAGGGCCAAGGCAGTCCGGCAAAACGACACCTATGTGGAAAGAGACCTTAGAAGACTCATCAATGTAAAGGATCTGGCAAAATTTGAAATTTTCCTGAAACTCTATGCCGGAAGAACCGGACAGATTTTAAATCTTTCATCTCTGGGCAATGCCTGCGGGATAAACCATAATACGGCGAAAGCCTGGATCTCTGTACTTGAAGCAAGTTTTATTATCAAACTTCTCAAACCATTTTATAAGAATTTAACAAACGTCTGATAAAATCTCCCAAACTATTACTTCTGATCATTTCAAAGGATTGCATTATTTTTCTAAACTCTGTGATTTGCCTCTGGAATCATATTTGATCTATGGCGGGGATAAAACCTATCTCCGGAACAATGTTCAAGTCATTAACTGGCAAGGTATTTCCGGAATATAGGATGGAATTCTCAAGAGGTTAAGGAAAACAGAAAATCAAACAGGATATGATTGCCCTGGCTGTTTTTTTTAAAAAATCTGGTAATTGATCTGAACTTAATATAAATAATAACCTTTAATGAAAGGCAAAAAGAAAATAATAAAATAGCGTAAAAGGTTTGATTTTGGCAAAATCCAAAGCAGATAGGAAAAAGCAGAAACGCAAGGCTAAACAGAAACAGGTCAAAACATCCAAATCCCAGCAGACAACCAGAGAAAATGGCTGGTTTTATTATGAAGAAGCCTGCTATTTTTTTGGTGTTGATAATCCGGATCAGGCTCTTAAATTCCTTAATAGAGCAGCTAAAGCCCTGCCCAATGAGGAAGACATTTTCAGACTCATGGGGGAAATGGGTTCAAGCACGGGGAACGCTTCTTTGGAACTGGATGCCATGACCGGCCTGGAACGAATCGGAAAGATAAGCGATGAGATGAAAGTTAACAGGGTTTTCATCCTTTTTAACCAGGAAAGATATAAAGAATGCATTGAAAAGGTTGATGCCGTGCTTGAAAATTTCTCCAGGCTTAAAATCGAAGACAAAAGAAAACTAAAGAAAAAAATTGAAGATATAAAAGAATATTGCCGGTTGCTGATTTTAGCGAAGGAAGATAAGGAAAAGCAGAATACCATTTTGCCCCGGCCTGGTCTGCCAAAGAAGAAACAGGAACAGAGAATTCATAAAAATGATCAAACTAAAAATGATCAAACCAGAAATGATCAAACCAGAAATGATCAAACCAGAAATGATCAAATCAGGAAAGATCAAATCAGGAAAGATCAAATCAGGAAAGAAAAATCTAAAACCCGGTCCACACCACCCCAGTCCCTCAAAGTTCCCAACGTCCCCATAACTTTTAAAATAGAGGAAGAGCCTTTTTTAAAGGCCTTATCAGATATTGAGCCTGCAAGCCCTGAAGGGTATGAACTTGCTTTGCTGAGCCATGAAATTCGCTTTGCTGAATCCTTTGAAACTCTCATCTGTCTGTCTTCCCTTACACAAGTGAAATCCTTCTGGTATCAGGAGGAGACAGCAAAAAAAGTATTAAAGCAGTTCAGAGGCAGGGCGCTGCTATCCGATGAAGTAGGCCTTGGTAAGACCATTGAGGCCTTGATTATATTGACGGAATATATCAAAAGAGGCATGGTAAAGACATGCCTTATTTTGACCCCTACTCCCCTTGTCAGCCAGTGGAAGGAGGAGATAAAATCAAAGTTCAACATGGATATTTCCTCAACAGATGATCCAGGGTTTAAATCCGCTTCTGAAACATTCTGGAACAAGCCTTTTGTCATTGCATCCATTAATCATGCTAAATCAAAAAAGAATTTTGATTTTATCACGGCCCGGGAGTATGACATGATCATTGTTGATGAAGCTCACCATTTAAAGAATCGCACCACCCTGAACTGGAAGCTTGTCAATTCCCTGAAAAAAAGGTTCATCCTCCTTTTAACTGCAACCCCTGTAGAAAACAATCTTATGGAGCTTTATAACCTCATTACCTTACTTAAGCCTGGTCAGCTTGCCACGGCCACGTCATTCAGGGAAAAATTCATGACCCGGGGAGATCCCACCGATCCCAGAAACCGGGCTCTGCTCAAAGACTTGCTTGGCCAGGTCATGATCCGCAACACAAGGGCATTGGCTGGTATTCACATTCCGCCAAGGTTTGCCGAGACCATCCGCATTGAGCCCACAAAGGCTGAAAAGGCATTTTATGAGAGACTGGAAGCGTTGATCATGTCCCTTAACGAAAAAAAGCAGGGCAGGGCAAAAATGATTGTGAAAACCCTGCTGGCCCAGGCAGGATCTTCACCAAAGGCTGTGGAGCTGACCCTGAACAGAATGCTTGAAAAAGAAGATTACCTTCTGGAACATGAGAAAGAACTCAGGGCTGTAAAGAATTTGTGCTGGACTATTCTGGATACGCCCAAGAACATGGCTCTTATGAAGGTTATCAAAGCCACCAGTGAAAAGGTCATTGTTTTTGTCAAATATAAGGGGACCATTGAGCATATTGCAGAATTTCTGGAGTGGAACAATATCTCTTTTTCCCTTTTCCACGGAGCAATGAACAATCAGCAAAAGGATGAAAGCATTGAGGCGTTTAAAAATAAGACCCAGGTATTAGTCACAACAGAAATCGGCGGTGAGGGGCGAAACATGCAGTTTTGTTCTAGGATGATCAATTATGACCTGCCGTGGAATCCCATGAAGATAGAACAGAGAATCGGCCGCATTCACAGAATCGGCCAGGAAAAAGAAGTTCGGATTTTCAATTTCTGTGCTGCAGGTTCCATTGAGGATTATATCCTTGATGTCCTTGACCGCAAGATCAACATGTTTGAGATGGTAATCGGTGAAATAGACATGATTCTGGGCAGGATCGTGGGGGAAAAAGAGTTTAGCGACATGGTATTAGACCTCTGGGTGAACTCTTCAACTGAACAGGATCGAAAAAAATCCTTTACAGACCTGGGAACAAGATTGAAAAGGGCCAAAACAGGGTATCAGAAAACCCGTGAGCTTGATGATAAATTATTTGGGGACACCTATGAACTCTAACAGCTCTATTACAGGAAAAGATCTGGATCTTACACAGTTTTCAGTCCGGTTTTTAAAGGAAAAAGGTGCTGTTTTGGAATTCGGGAACGAGGTCGTAGATGCCCTTTTGCCCGGGGATCTTTCTTATGCCCTGGATGTGGAAGAATATATTTCAATGGCAAAGGATGCGGAAAGTATAGAAAATTTTGGAGGACAAAAATGTTATTCCATACAATTTCAAAGTCCCCTCCTTGACAGGATTGTATCCATGGCAGGCTCAAAGCCGCCTTTTCTTCAAGCTGACTTGAAGTTTCATTACATCAAGACACAGGGATTTGCCAACCTGATCATGGACCAGTTTGAGTTTTATAAAAGCAAAATAAAGGTTACAGGCACAGCAGATATTATAACAAGGTATATCCTCCTGACCTGTAGATTCCTTGCCCAGAGTGATGAACAAAAACAAGGACTTATGGATTTTTCTTTTAATCTTGACACGGGAGCCCTGGCTCCTGGAATGTCCGGAATGATGATCAATGCAGAAAAACAATACCTGACAAAAAATATCCAGGGATATTCAAAAGAAGAAATAAAGCTTATCCATGAATGGGTCGGTTTCTATGGTCCGGGTGCTGTTGAACAGGAACTTTCCGAATTTGTGAAGAGCATGAACCGCAGGTTTAAAAGAGATTCCACAAGTCTTGACAAATACTATAATGACCTGGAAAAAGAGATGAAGGAAAGTCTTTCAAGGACCGGGATTTCAGATAAACTCATTCAGGAAAGAAACGCAAAGATTGCCATGATTCCGGATGAGCTTGCAGCCAAAAAAAAAGATCTGCTAAACAAGTACAGCATCAGGGTCAGCTTTGTCCCTGTTGCCACCCTGGCCGTGACGACCCCTTGTGTCAAGGTATTTGCCACCCTGGTTTCAGGTCATCAAAAGATCAATGTTTCCATGATGTACAACCCTGTGACAAAACAGATGGATCCCATGGTCTGCCAATCCTGCGGTATGAGTATGTACTCCCTTGGGCTATGCAAAAACATGCATCTGAACTGCATCACCTGTCTAAACCAGGGCTGCACCCTTTGTCAATAATACTTTAAAAGGCGCAGTTGCCGTAAAACTTGCTGTGAGATGTCCTGAAAGAACTCAACACCTTTTGATTAAGTCTTTTCAGCGGCTGTAGACATAGTCCGGGGTTTTTGATCCCCCAAAACACCTTCCTGAAAATGGTTGTTTCCTGTCCCAAAATGCTTGCGAATACAATTGATATGTCTTACAATTTTATGCCCGGTAAGATTCTTGGATAGGATAATTAATCATAACTCATGTGTTTGGTCCATCCAACATATGCGACCGATGAAAATACCAGTCGACGAAGTAAATATTTTTAATTTTACCGGATAATTTTCAGATCAAACTTTTTAGCCATTTGCATTGCACTTCTAAATTCTTCAGGCGTTAAAGGACACGAAAGCTCTTTGATTTTACTGGCATTTCCCATTGGGTGGTATTGAGACATAATATTAACATGTGTATGGGAGGAAATCTTTTCTTTCAAGAATTTTAAAATATGATAAGTTCCATCCAGGTTTCCCGGCATGACAAGATGCCTGACTAAAAGCCCTGAATAGGCAATACTGGCCTTATCTACTTTTAAATCCCCCACCTGGTCGAACATTTCCTTGACTGCATTTCTTGCTATCTGAGGATAATTCAAGGCATTGCAGTATGTTTTAGAAATCTTAGGGTTCCAAAATTTAAAGTCCGGCATGTATATATCGATAATACCTTTTAAAATCCGCAGGGTGTCAATGCTTTCATATCCAGAACAATTATAAATCAGTGGGATATTCAATCCGTAATCGATTGCTATGTCCAATGCCTTTAAAATCTGCGGAACCACATGGCTTGGAGTAACAAGGTTGATATTGTGGCACCCGATTTTTTGCAAATATAGCATAATAGATGCGATGCTCTCATCTTCAACCTCCTGACCTGTCCCGTTAACACTGATATCATAGTTTTGACAAAAAATGCATTTCAGGTTGCAATTGGAAAAAAAAATAGTTCCTGACCCTTTATCACCAACCAGTTGGGGTTCTTCGCCAAAGTGTGCTGAAAAACTTGATACAAATGCCTTTTTCCCTGTTGAACAATACCCTTTTTCTTCTTTTGCCCGATTCACCTTGCACTGTCTTGGACATAAAGTACACGAGGTCAAAAGAGCCGTGGATTGTTTGATCTTCTTCGATAACAATCCTTGCTGCTTCTCCTTGATGTATTTGGGAATGTAGGTGTTCATTTATTCCTCAATGTTTGATTGATATACCTATAGAAGTGATTTTCTTACGTTTTAAAAGTTCAGTATCCCGGGTCAGGATTATTCTGGCCTCTGTTTCAGAAATGTCAGCAATTTCATGGTCAAAAAGTGAAGAAGAATAGCTGTATGTGGAATCCCAAAGGATTCAATAATATCTTTTACAGAGGCTTTTCGATTCAGGGTATATTCAAACTGCCGGCCATTTTTAGCCTCGGTAAGAAAATAATCAAGCGGTTTATCAAATTGAATAAATAGTTTCACCCTATCCCCACATCTTTTTTCGGATATAATGTTATTTTAAAATTTTCTGCTCATGTGCATAGTGTTTAATTTTTTCTAAGCCGTTTAAATATTAGCAGGTAGACAAACAGATTTAAAATCAATATGACACATCCAATCATTATCTGATCTTGCCGAGTCAACCTATCCGGATAGATTATTTTTAACAGATACTGTTGCACAAAGCTATGTGTATAACCGCTTTGTCCTGCTATTATCCTGAAATGGTTCCGGATAAAAGAAGATTTACATCCTTTGGACCAGAGAGACAATACAAAATTTGAAATGAATTTGATTTTACAACACCTGTCATCTTTGTGGTGAATTTGGATTCAACCCGGTTTATATCAGAGAACAGTTAACGATTGATTTGATATCTTTGAGAATCCAGGCCCTTGAATACTACGTAAAGGGATAATTAGTCATGACTTCAGCCCACCGATTTTTTGGGCATGATATTCATGTTGTTATATAAAGAACACTATTGGGAAAGGTCGTTGATTAATGTTGACAGGAAATAAAGTTTAACTTCAAAATCAGGAAGTTTACCGGTCTGATGCTCACATCTTGAAAACAACAACACGATTATCAGAACCATAAATATAATTGCCGATTTCTAAAAATACAGCCATATCTTAGTTATATTGTTAACTGTCTTTTTTTAAATGGTTTGCTTTTTAAACTTCAAAATCGACTACTCGAGAAGCAACAGGATCTGTATAGATAATTTTTGTCTTATAGGACTTTACATTGATATAGGCGGTGGCAATATGTTTTTTAAAGGTCCATTCTAAATTCAACTCCGTGTCCTTGGATTTAAACAAGTTAAATTCTCCATTAAATGCAGGATAATTGTTCCGAAATTCCATAAGTTTCAAAAGACGTTGAACCACCGGCTTTTTAATATCCTCCTGAATTTCTTCTATTGTATAATTGTGACGGTTGATATTTCTGCCCAGCTTTGTTTTTTCCAACAGTTCAATATCATTCTCTCCAGCCAGCAGACCGACATAATATACCTGGGGGACTCCCGGTGAAAAAAACTGTATGGTTCTTGCTGCAATATATGCGTCATCATTACATCCCAAAGCAGAATAATAGGTACAATTAACCTGATAAATATCCAGATTCTTATACTCTGGTCCAGAATACGTCTTCTTTACATTGGAGCCTTTTTCATACAATTTTTCAATGGTCAGCTCAATTTCATCCTGATTTAACAAACCGTCTACATCCACCACACCGATTCCGTCGTGGGTATCCAGGGTCGTAATCTGTTTTCTGGGACATTTTTTCAGCCAGGACTTCAGCGTCCGGGTTTTCCCCACATACAGGGCATGAAGAACCAGCATGGGCAAGGAAAAATCATAGCACCAGTACCCTTTTGCCGCCAGTTTGAGCTGATAGGAATAGTGTTCGTGCACTTCCGGCAGAATCTGGGTATCAAATGCAGACGTATAATCGCTGAACCAATCCAGAAGTTCCCAGATCTTGGGTTCCAGAAAAAAACAATTGGTGCCCAGTTCTACGGTGGTATAGGCAATGGCATCCAGCCGGATCATTTTAGGACGATTTCTGGCCAGTCGGATCAGAAAATTACGCATAACTTCCCGGGTTTTGGGGGAATTATAATCCAGATCAATTTGTTCATGATCAAAGGTACACCATATTTTTTCCCGGGTACCATTGGGCCGTTCCAATGTCTGGTAGGGCGGTCGGGTTTTCCGGGTGTAAACTTTTTCCAGGTCCTCATCCTTTATCCAGCCATTGGGAGCAAGTTTATCAAAACTTAGGAACATATCTGCATATTCACTGTCAGGTCCTTTTGCAATATAGTCCTGGAAAAAAACAGACTGCCGGGAGATGTGATTGACCATAAAGTCAATGATCAGATCAAAATCCTGGCCGATCTTTTCCACATCCTCCCATGTGCCGAATGCAGGGTCCACTTCATCATAGGTCAAGGGGGCAAATCCCCTGTCTGAAGAGGACGGATAAAAGGGAAGCAGGTGAACGCCGCCAATGGCTTTGAAAAAATATTTGCGGAGTACATAATGCAGCTCCGGCAGGTTGGCACCGAAACTGTCAGGATATGTAATCAATTGAATTTTATTTTTAATTGTCATCAGGCACCATTTCCTTTGCTTTCTGGATAAATTGATAATGAAGGATACCCTCCATCATGCCGCCGGCATGGAATTTTTTGGCAAAATATATCTGTTTTGCAGATCTCAGAGGCTCAAGCTCAGGACTGTAATTTCCCACTACAACCCCCAAGGGTTCTCCTTTCAGCATTTCTGCATCATTGCCTGAATCACCACACACCAGAATATTTTTCAAAGGGACTCCCCATTTATAGCTCAGGTACCGGATGGCTTTTCCCTTTGAGGCCCTGTAGGGCAAGATATCCAAATGCTGATCCTGGGAATAGATCAGGGTGTACTTAAATCTGTTTTTGGTCAGTACGTGGTGAATCCTGGCCAGCTGGTCTTTCCCTGGTGCCATGGTATAACTGAGTTTATACGCACTTTGAGCACTTGCTTCCTGAGGACGAATAAAATCAAGCTCTTTGAGCCTGGATGCGATCAGGTCCGGGTCCCAGTTTTTTGAAATATGGGTTTCCCACCCATTGTCAGGGTCCAGTGAATCACCATAGCTGATCCGGCTGCCCACACCGGAAACAATAATGTCCGGTATTCTTATCCCGTGAGTGTTAAGAATATCCAGGGCAGATTCAAACATTCTTCCCGTGGCCACACCAAACCCTATCTTCCCTGCGTTTTTTCCAAGCAGATCCATTAATGCATGGAGTTCTTCCGGGCTTCCCCCCAAAAGGGTGTTGTCAATATCGGTGATCAGCATATAATCGAGTTTTGCCAGGCGCTTGCCAATGCTCAGCTTGGGTTCTATTGCAGTGATAAACGATTTCTCATATTGGCGGCAGACGGCCTTCATCTCCGTACTATAGGATTTGGCGTGACTCACCCATGAATAAAAATTCCGGGTATTCAGGATGCCGTTTTTAGAAAATTGATTCCACTTATCCGGGTGGACAATGATATCTTTGATAGCAGAAGCCATTTCCACCGTGTCTGTGGGATCCACCAGTGTGCCTGTCTGGCAGTTGTGAACAATATCCCTTGGACCGCCGTCATTGGTGGTAACAATGGGCAGACCGCAGGCCAGCGCTTCCAGCAGGGTCAAGCCAAAAGGCTCTGTCAACGCAGGATTGACAAATACGCCCCGTTTTTCTGCGGCAATCCGGTAGAGTTCAGGGACCTCGTGCTCAAAATCATGTTTCTTGGGGATGGCCATTTTTCCATACAGATTGTACTTGTCCATTAACAGCAGCATTTGCGTAAGGACATCCCGCTCGGTTTCCTCCTTATCGGAAATATCTTTCCGGATACCGGCAAATATGGCAAGGTTTGCCACGGCCTGGAGTTCGGCATCTTCACCATAGGCTTTTACCAGACCCTGGATATTTTTTCGTTTGTCCGGGCGACAGAGAACCAGAATCAATGGTTTGTCCGGGTGGGTAAAAAATCGGTTCAATTCCTGAATTACCGATGCCTTGGCAAACAGAGCCTCTTCTTCTTCCCGGCTGCTGGAAAAGGTATCATGGTAATAGGGATAAAACCGCGCAATACCGATACCCGGTGGAATCACCTTATACGTCGGCAGGGTCCGGTTGCGGTACATCTCATACTGACCTTCAATTTCCTGGTAGGTGCTGGTAATGACCCGGTCTGCGGATTTAAGGATATGTTCCTCTGTATCAATCCTATGATCGATTTTCAGTTTTCGATTCATCTCGATGAGATCATGTCCATCCTCAAGCAGCCGTGCTTTTTTGGACCGGCCCAGGGAATGCCCGGTATAGACCAGGGGAACACCAAAGAAACTGCCCAGCTCCATGGCCACATGCCCCGCGTCCGGGTAGTGGCCGTGAACAATATCTGGAATGTCTTTTTCCTGCCGGATAAAAATAATGGTTTTATCCACAAATTCATCCAAATGGGGCCAGAGCAATTCTTTGCGGATATACTTTTTCCCCCCGCACTGAATCCGTACAATACGGAACTTTTCATTCACCTGTTCTGTGGGCTGTCCATAATCATCCGAATAGGATTTATCGTTGATCAGGCGGGTAAATAAATCTATTTTCCGAATCTGATCACTGGCAGAAAGGGTCTTGCACAATTCCACCACATATTTGATCTGACCGCCGGTGTCTGCATCATATCCCAGCTCCATGTTTTC
>JAHJDU010000443.1 GCA_018812385.1 Pseudomonadota bacterium | reverse complement strand
GGTCTTCGGTTTGAAGATGAATTGATCCGGATCGGGTATAAAGGAAAAGCACCTGCTAAAAAATTCCCGGTCCAGGCCTATTATGAATACCATATTGAGCAGGGCCCCGTTCTTGAAAAACAGGGAATTACCATTGGTGCTCCAAAGGGGATTGTCTGTCTTCACTGGTATGACATTTATCTTGAGGGCGAGGCCAATCAAGTGGGACCCACCCCCATGGAAGGTCGTCATGATGCCTTATGTGCAGCAGCCCAGATGATCCTGAAAGTAAATGAACTCCCAGACCGCATGAAGGGTAACCTTGTGGCAACTGTAGGAGAAATTCACAATGAGCCCAATTCCAGGAATATCATTCCAGACAAGGTTCATTTTACCGTGGATATCCGGTCCTGGGATGATGACCTGGCCATAAGGGCATGGGAACTTGTCAAAAAAGATTTCCAGGAAATTGCAAACCAGCGGGGCTGCCCCATTCGTATTGAAGAAACCTGGCGGGTAGAGCATTCACCCTTTGATGAAAAACTTGTGCAAAACATTTTAGATACAGCAGACAGCCTTGGGTATTCCTCTCTTCGTATGGTCAGTGGAGCCGGACACGATGCAAGTTATATGAATCAAATTGCTCCCACGGCCATGATATTTGTTCCCAGTATCGGGGGAAGAAGTCATGTGGAAATTGAAAATACAACATGGGAGGATTGTGAAGCCGGAGCCAATGTATTGCTGCACAGCATTTTGAACTCAGCTTTAGAATAGGAATACCATATTAACATCACCCCCTGGTTTCATTTCCCGGCTGTTTTTTTAAACGTAAAACCAGCCTGATCCTTTTCTGCAGAGAAAATTACAGGCTGCTGAGATAGAAAACAAGGGGAATGATAAAAATACTTAAAATGCTGGAAATTAAGATCAGACTTCCGGCAAATCTTGCGTCGATACCATATCTTAAGGGCAGAACAACGCTAAAAACAGCAGATGGCAGGGATGAGGCAACCAGGATGACTATTCGTTCCATGCCCGTGATATTCAGAAGGGCTGTTGCAGCCCATCCGGCAAGAAACCCGAAAACAAATCTGAATATCAACCCGGACAGCAGATGAATATCAGCAACAACCCTTCTCTTTCTCAAGGAGCAGCCAAGGGCAAAAGTAGCCAGAGCAGGGGCTCCTGCGCCACAATATCCAAGAGTTTCTATCAGATTCTTTGATACGGGAATCTCCAGATGTTTGAATAAAAAGCCGGCAACAATGGCCCACAGAAGCGGAGATTTTATCATCTCTCTGACTCCCACCAGGGTAAAACCGCCTGTGACAATGACGATTCCAATGGTAAAGATATAAAAGGTCTGGATCTGATCGTATATCACAATATAATTCATTGCTGCAAATCCCCCCCAGAGCTTCATCAGGGGGATCCCCAGAAAACCTGAATTCATGAAGAGAATCGGCGGTGCAAAGGATTTGAAATCCAATTTAAACAAACGGCAGTAAACAAAGGATGCAATAAACAAAATAGCCAGGACAATGCTGACAGCGCCCAAAAGCTTCAGGGTATTGCTCAGGTTGATATCAGAGGTATAAAGAGAATAAAATATTAAAGCAGGCATGAAAAAATCTGTAACAATCCGGATCAGGGTGTCCTCGGACAGGGAGTAGAATTCGGATAAAACATACCCGCCCAAAGCCAGAAAAATCAGAGGAAGAAGTATCAAAAAAGAGTCGAGAATCATGACCGACTGTATAAGACAAAAAATTGAATTCTGTCAAGCAGTTTTGCTGTCCTGAAATCCCCCCGCTACCCTGGCTGGCACAACAAAACAGGAAAGTTGTTAGTATTGAGTTTTGAGAGAAGCAGACCTGCTAATTTATTTCTTACTATTCAAAACTCATAGGGCACTTCTTTCATATAAAAAAAGCAGCAAATAATTAAAGTTTGATTCTAAGGAATATTTATTTTATAAAACAAAGATAATGAACCTTAAGATTAATTATTTTTTGATGTCCTTATTGCTGGTGATTATACTGATCCTGGTAGGTATTACATACAACAGCACTAAAATTATTACAGAAAAAACCGTTGAGAGTCACCAGCATAGTATTGCAGCCGAAACTGCAAAAACAGTTGAGCTGTGGCTTGCGCGACACCTGGATATCCTTGAAGCCACCGCTATTACTGTTCAAGAGATTACTATTGACAATAATTTTGAAACCTTGCTGATCTTGAAAATGGCAATGAAAGCCGGGGATTTTTCTGATGTGTATATCGGTTTAAAAGATGGAACGATGATTGACGGGGCTGACTGGATAGCTCCCAAGGGGTATGACCCAAGGATACGTCCCTGGTATAGAAAAGCTGTAAAAGAGAATAAAATCACCTTTACAACACCTTATCTTGATATGACAACAGAAAAGATGGTGATTGCCATTGTCAAACCATTGGTTGTAAATCATCAGTTCATTGGGGTCATCAGTTCTGATATTATCCTGGATGCCCTGGGAAAAAATGTGGCGAATGCAAAAATCGGTAATTCCGGGTATACATTTATCATTGACAGCCAGGGCCTTATCCTTGTCCACCCGGATCAAAAGCTTTTAATGACTACAAAAATCCAGGAATCTGATAAAAGCCTTAAAGGGGTTCTTGATCATTTTAAAGCAACTGCTTCAGGCACTTATTATTACAATTATCGTGGGGAAGAAAAGATCCTCTCATTTCAAAGACTTTCAAATACGGGCTGGTTTCTGTGCACCACAGTCCAGAAAAAAGAAGCCTATACATTGGCCAAGAATATTGCCATGCTTTTTGCCATGGGAATGGTGTTCAAAATCCTAGGGATACTGGCTGTATTGCTGCTGCTGGTCATTGGCATCAGTGTCTTGATTATCAGTTTAACAAAGCATCGGTTTGAAGCAATTGTTAAACAGCATAAACAGCTTATGTCAGGTAAAGACAAAGATTTAAAAGGAGAGATTATCCTCAGGAAAGAAATTGAAACACGATATCAGACCCTTTTCAATGTGTCCACCAATGCTATTATGCTCAGTAAAAAATTCTCCTTTATCGAATGTAATGAAAAAACCATGGATATGTTTGGTCTGGATCATGACCAGATCGTCGGGAAATCCATGCTGGACCTGTCTCCTGCCATTCAACAGGACGGTCGGGAAAGTAAAGCAAAATTTGATCAAATCATTAAAAATCTTGTTGCCGGAGAACAAAAGATTTTTGAATGGGCATTCAACCGATCTGACGGAACCGAATTCCCGACGGAAGTCGGGCTTAAGGCCCTTAGGCTTGATAGCGAGATGGTGACATTGTACAGCATCTGGGATATCTCAAAAAGGGCCAATGTAGAGCATCAACTTCGGCAGGCACAGAAGATGGCAGCCATGGGTGAAATGCTCAGTGCCATTGCTCATCAATGGCGACAGCCTCTGAATGTTTTGTCCACTTATATTGCAAGTCTGCCCTCTGCTTTTTACAATAATATGATCTCAAAAAAATTCATAGAGAAAATGGTCAAAGAGTCTGACTTCCAGATACAGTTCATGTCAAGGACCATTAATGATTTCGGACAATACTTTCGTCCATCCAAGACTAAACAAACCTTTGAGGTGTATGATTCAATTGAAAACGCTGTAAAACTCATTAAACCTCAATTAAAACAAAATGGCATCACCCTTCAGATCAATGAATCTCACGATGTACAAGAGCTGCTTGTATTCGGTTATAAGAATGAGTTTGTCCATGTGCTGGTTAATATTATATCCAATGCTAAAGATGCCATAAATGAAAAGCAGGAAAAGACCCAACGAAAAAAAATCCTCCGGAAGATTGAATTGTCTGTTAAAACAGAAGATCACCATGTTGTCTTAGGTATCAAAGACACTGGTTGCGGCATTCCCACCAATTTGCTGACAAAAATTTTTACACCGTATTTTACAACCAAAGGTATTGCAACAGGAACCGGGATAGGACTTTATATGGCAAAAATGATTGTCGAAAAGGAAATGGAGGGTCAAATCATTGTGGAAAACCTGCCATCGGGTACTCAATTTATCATTAAATTGCCCTTGTCAGACTTGAAAAGGAAAGATCATGCTTAACTTTTCCAATGTGGAAACAAATATCATCCTTATGGATGATGAACAATCCGAACTGGATGCCTATAGTTTTTTACTTCAATCCATGGGCGTCAAACATATCACCACGGTAATCGACAGCAGAAAGCTTGTGCCCATCATGAAAAAATTTAATACAAGCGTTCTGTTCCTTGATTTGAATATGCCCCATAAATCCGGCAAACAAGTCCTTAAAGAAGTAAGGGAGAAATATCCCCATATCCCTGTGATTATCTGCACAGCCAATTCAGATATTGAGATGGCTGTTGAATGCTTGAAACTCGGCGCCCATGATTACCTGGTTAAGCCCATTAACATGAATACATTCGGATCGGCCCTTAGAAATGCCTTGGAAATATGTGCTCTCCGAAATGAAGTCATGACCTTGAAAGGCCTTTCTTTTGCCAAAAACCTGAACACACCGGAATATTTTTCGAAAATTATTACGATAGACCCTGTCATGAAAAGCCTTTTCCATTATATTGAATCAATTGCCACAAGTGGCCAACCAGTCCTGATTCTTGGAGAGACAGGATCAGGAAAGGAATTGTTTGCCAGGGCTATTCATGATGCAAGCTTGGCTTCGGGCGAATTTATAGCTGTCGCCGTATCAGGCCTGGATGACACGCTTTTTTCCGATACCCTGTTTGGTCATAAAAAAGGGGCTTATACGGGTGCGGATAATAACCGATCCGGGTTCATTGAAAAAGCAGGTCAGGGAACTATTTTTTTGGACGAAATCGGCGATTTGAACAAAACATCCCAGATCAAACTGCTCCGACTGATTCAGGAAGGCATTTATTACCCACTAGGTGATGACCACCCCCAAAAATGCAAGGCCAGAATTATTACTGCCACCAATATGAAATTGAACAAGCTCTCTGGACGGGGAGATGAATTCCGCATTGATCTTTATTATAGATTATCCACCCATCTGATTCAGATCCCCCCCCTGCGGGAAAGAAAAGACGATATCCCATTACTGGTGGAATATTTAACAGAACAGGCAGCTAGGAGTATGGGAAAGAAAATTTGTACCATCAGTCAAAATATTTTTGATATTCTTTCAAGGTTAGTCTTTCCCGGAAATGTCAGGGAACTGAAAACCTATATCTTCGATGCAGTCGCCCAGTGTAATACAAATGAACTTTCAGAACATACCATTATGGAACGTCTTGACCATGAACAAATAAATGTGAATCCGGATATTTTGCAAAAGGATGCTATCTCTCTAGAAAATATTTTCGGGTATTTCCCCACTCTTGCAGAATTGACAGAATATGCGATTGTTCAGTCATTAAAAACCGCCCGTCAGAACCAGAGTAAAGCGGCAAAAACTTTGGGGATCTCCAAACAGGCCTTGAACAAAAGATTGAAAAAACAAAAAAAATAGACCCATCGACCCTATCAATATACCTCCATGTCAACCAGGGAAGACAATGTCAACTTTGGTTGACTTTCAGGGTTGACATCCTTTCTTTGCAATCCCCTATTCCCAGCCATTATAAAGACCCCAAAAACAGCCTATTATAGGGCAAATCCCTTAATCTCTACCGGTGTGGCACATCCTTTGCTATTGTCTATGGTATCGTTTTATTTATAGGAGGTGTTATGACAAAATTAACTAAGGAAGAACAATTACACGATCTTAGAACTTCATATGTGCCCCAGGGTCCTTTCAATGTCACGCCGTTTTTTGTAAAAAATGCATCAGGGGCCACCATCTATGATGTTGAAGGAAGGGAGCTGATTGATTTTGCAGGCGGCATCGGAGTCATGAATGTGGGCCACAGTCATCCTAAAGTTGTGGCTGCAATTAAGGAGCAAGCTGAAAAATTTACCCATACCTGTTTTCACATCGTAATGTATGAACCTTATCTGGAACTTGCGAAAAAACTTTGTGACCTTGTGCCAGGGTCCTTTGGGAAAATGGCCATGTTTGCGAATTCAGGGGCTGAAGCGGTTGAAAATGCCATAAAGATTGCCCGATATCACACCAAAAGAAAAGGAGTTATTGCCCTTGAAAACGGTTTTCATGGCAGGACATTCATGGCCATGACCTTAACCAGCAAGGTCAAACCCTATAAATATGGTTTCGGGCCGCTTATGTCCGATGTGCACAGCATCCCTGCTGCATATTGTTATCGATGCTCTTTCGGTCTTAAATACCCGGATTGCAATACTGCCTGTGCCGATTACCTTGAAGATTTTTTTATCGGCCATGTAGCCGCAGAAGAAACGGCAGCGTTGATTGCTGAGCCCATAAGCGGAGAGGGTGGATTTATCACACCACCTCCTGAATACTTCAAAAAACTCAGCCGCATATGCAAGAGTAACGGGATCGTATTTATTGCAGATGAAATCCAGAGTGGCATAGGTCGTACAGGGACCATGCTGGCCATGGAACACTGGAATGTTACTCCAGACCTGACGACTTTGGCCAAAAGCCTTGCTGGCGGCATGCCCCTGAGTGCAGTAGTGGGCAAAGAAGAATTGATGAACTCAGTCCATGTGGGTGGTTTGGGAGGAACCTATGGCGGGAATCCTGTCTGTTGTGCCGCTGCTTTGGCTGTCCTGGAAGTATTTGAACAAGAAAACCTGCTTCAAAAATCAGTTGCTCTGGGCAAGACCTTGAAAGAAAAATTTGACGTCTGGCAGGGCCAGTTTGAAATCATCGGCGAGGTTCGAGGAAAAGGACCCATGCTGGCATTGGAACTGGTTAAAGACCGGGAGACCAAGATACCGGCCGCAGATGAAGCCAAGGCCCTTGTGAAATTCTGTTATGAAAAAGGTCTGGTGCTTCTTTCCTGCGGCAATTACGGCAATGTGATCCGAACCCTTATGCCCCTGACCATCAAGGAAGATGAACTTGAAAGAGGCCTTGCCATCATGGAAGAGGGCTTAAACTCTCTGATGAAATAAGAAAAAATCGATAATGTCTGCACAGGGCAGGCTTAAGAAATAAAGCAATGATTCATACTTTTTTAGGAGGATAATTTCATGGGGAAAAAACTGATGTTCTGGCAAACCATTGGTACAGCACTGGTGGTTGCTTTTTTTATGGCAGCAGGCTTAATCACAACTCCGGCCATGGCAGGCGACAAAGTCGTCCGGGTGGGGAATATCATCCCTTTATCCGGACCGTCTGCATCAGTGGGACAACAGGGAAAAAATGCCAGGGAACTGGCCCTTGAAGAAATTAATACTGCCGGCGGTATCAAATCCCTTGGCGGTGCAAAATTAGAGCTTTTTTATGCGGATTCTGAGTCAAAACCTGAAAAGGGGGTTGCAGAAGCAGAACGACTCATTAACAGTCAAAAAGTGAATGTTCTCACCGGCTGCTGGAACTCTGCCGTGACCTATCCAACCTCTGCTGTGGCAGAACGTTATGGTGTCCCTTTCATCGTACCGGTTTCTGTATCTGATAAAATCACAGACCAGGGATTTAAAAATGTATTCCGTATTGCAGCCAAAGATTCCTGGTGGACAAGGGATCAGTTTACTTTTCTTAAAGACATGCAAAAAGAGTTTGGCACTTCAGTTAAAAAACTGGCCTTTGTTTATGAAAACGGTGACTGGGGCAAAGGGTTTGCCGGCCAATGGAAACAACTGGCTCAAGAAGCCGGGTATGAAGTCGTAATGGACGAGCCTTATCCATCCACAGCAACCGACTTAAGCCCCGTGGTACAGAAAATACGCCGTTCAAAAGCAGAAGTTCTCATGCTTGTTTCCAATGCTGCTGATGCCATCCTTTTGACCAACACTCTGGCTGAATATAAAGTAAAGCTAAAAGCGATTATTACCAGCGGTGGCGGACATGCAGACCCATCCTTTTTAACAGCAGCCGGCAAAAATGCTCAATATATTTTTGATATTGTTGAATGGGAGACAGACGTAAACAAAGTGGGTGCAAAAGAGACAAATGATAAATACAAAGCAAAATACGGGACAAATTTGACCGGTGAAGCAGTGGATGCATATCTTGCCATGTATCTTATCAAAGATGCTCTTGAGCGGGCTGGAAGCCTTGATCCCGACAAAATAAGGCAGGCGCTTGCAGCCACTGACTTAAAAGATGGTCCGGGTATGATTGTAGGGTATGACGCTGTTAAATTTGATGCAACAGGTCAGAACCAGAATGCATCTCTTGTCATGGTACAGATCAACGATATTGGCAAAGGACTTGAACGGATCTCCGTATGGCCCAAGAGTGCGAGAAGAGCCGGGTATACACCGGTTTTTCCGAAACCCTGAAAAATTAATTAGGGTAATAATTCCCCGGAAGGCGACAGTCTTCCGGGGCGACCCACTCATGCGGTTTGGAGACTCAAATGATTTATTTTATTGAAGACGCTATTAACGGCATATTAATGGGATCAATTTATGGATTGACCGCCCTTGGGCTCACCATTATTTTCGGGGTGCTCAAAGTGGTCAACTTTGCCCATGGTTCCCTGCTCATGGTGGGGATGTATGTTGCCTTCTGGACAGTGTCATTGACCGGATTGCATCCTTATCTGTCATTAATTTTCGTTATTCCGGTCATGTACCTTTTCGGCTATTATCTCCAGGACATCGTTATAAAACCCATATTCAAGGCAGAAAAAGATGTTCGGGAACCCTTAACTGTGATCATTATAACCACCGGTGTATGGTATATTCTTGACAATTTGACTCTTCTTTTATTCGGTCCTCAGTATCGATTCATACCGGACAATCCCCTGAAAGGGAAAATGATCGAAATAGGCGAAATATTTATCTCCGTACCAAAATTGTGGGGATTTACCACTGCTATTGTCACTGCATTCGGGGTCTATTATTTTTTTCAATACACCCGCATGGGCCGTGCTATTCGTGCTACGAGCCTGGATCGTGATGCAGCAAGCCTTTCAGGGATCAATCAATACAAGATTTACAATATGACCTTTGGTATTGGAACGGCTGTGGCAGGAATTGCCGCCGTGACTCTGGTCCCTTTTTACAATATATTTCCTACGGTTGGCGTCCTGTTTGATATCAAGGGATTTATCATCGTGGTGTTGGGCGGGTTGGGCAGTATGCCCGGCGCCATCATCGGCGGCATTATTATCGGGCTCATCGAGTCCATCGGCCCCAGATTCATGACCGCCACCTGGACCGAAGGTATTGTTTACGGACTTTTTCTGCTGGTCCTGTTTGTTAAACCCTCAGGATTGTTCGGAGTAAAATATGACTGGTAATGAATATAGTGAACAACGTACCCCCACGGTATTAGCTGGCGGCGGCCCATCCCAGGGTGAAACCGGGATGTCTTTGGAAAAGACGATTTTAAAAGATACAATCAACAAAGTCTTTCTGGCTCTGGTGGCGGTTCTGGCATTTGGTCTGCCATTGATACTCAAAAGCCCCACCTGGCTGCATATGATTATTTTAATGTACTTTTATGCCTACCTGACCACCTCCTGGAATATGGTGGGCGGATTTGCAGGTGTCCTCCCTCTGGGCCATGCCGTATTTATCGGGATCGGAGCGTATACATCCACCATCCTATCCCTTCAGTACGGCATAAGCCCCTGGATCGGTATGATTCTGGGGGGGATTATTGCCCTATTCGTAGGAATATTGATCGGTCTGCCTACGTTTAAAATGCGAGGCGCTTATTTTGCTCTGGCCACCATTGCTTTTGCAGAAGGATTCAGGGTTATGGTGGAAAACATTGATTACCTGGGCCCCTTAAAAATTAATGGCCCCAGGGGGTTGCAGATTCCACCCATGAACACTGGTCTGGTTAATTTCATGTTCGCTAATAAAGAGCCCTATTATTATATTATTCTGATTATGCTTATTATTGTGCTGGCCATAACCTGGTTTATTTCAAGATCCAAGCTGGGGTATTATCTTAATGCCGGTGGTGAAGAACCGGAAGCTGCAATGGCATTGGGGATTAATGTATCCAGAGCCAAACTGATAGCCATGGCAATGAGTTCTTTTCTGACTGCTCTGGCAGGTACCTTTTATGCCCAGTTTTCCCTTTTTATTCATCCCAAGAGTATTATTTCCCTGGATACATCTTTTGAAATTGCATTCATCGCCCTGATCGGCGGCAGAGGATCCATTGCCGGGCCTGTTCTCGGGGCGCTGCTGTTAAGGCCTGTGAGTGATTTATCAAGGATCTATTTTGGCGATACCCTTCCAGGGCTTCACCTGATCATTTACGGTGTGGTACTGATCCTGGTAATGATTTATCAGCCCAGGGGAATCCAGGAACCATTGACCAAAGTTTATGACCGCCTGGTTGATAAATTCGCTGACAGGCTCAAAAAGGATGGTGATGCATGAAAATTCTTGAAGTAACCGATATGGTCATGAGGTTTGGAGGGCTGACAGCGGTGGATAAATTGAACCTTTCCATTGACCAGGGTGAAATTCTAGGTTTAATCGGCCCGAACGGTGCAGGCAAGTCAACGGCATTTAATTGTATTGCCGGGGTTCACCCGCCTTCTGAAGGACTAATTCAGTTCAACGGAGAGACCATCAATAATCAAAAACCGTGGAATCTCTGTAAAAAAGGTCTTGCCAGGACATTTCAGATCGTTAAACCCTTTGCCACAAAAAGTGTTTTATATAATGTCATGGTGGGTGCTTTTGCCACAACAGGCAATACATCTGAGGCAGAAGAAAAAGCCTTGAACGTTTTAAAAACATTAGATTTTGAAAACAGAAAAGATACCAAATCCAGTTCCCTGACCATTGCTGACAGGAAAAGGCTTGAAATCGCAAGGGCCATTGCCACCGAACCTAAGCTTTTGCTCTTAGATGAAGTCATGGCAGGTCTCAGGCCTGCGGAAGTAGATGAAATGGTTGAGATTATCCAGCACTTAAGACAGACCGGGATCACCATTTTTGTGATTGAACATATTATGAGAGCGATTATGGCACTTTCCGACCGGATAGTTGTCATCCATTTCGGAAAAAAAATTGCACAGGGCACGCCCAGAGAGGTGGCCTCAAACGAGAATGTGATTAAAGCATATCTGGGGGATGAATATGGCGTTTCTTGAAATCAATGGAATTGATGCATTTTATGGTGACGTTCAGGTCATATTTGATTTATCATTGAATATCAACGAAGGCGAGGTGGTCAGTATTATCGGCGGCAATGGTGCCGGCAAATCCACATTGCTCAAGACCATCTCCGGTTTGATGCACCCGACAAAAGGCAGCATATCCTTTAATGGTGATTGTATAGAGAATTTTCAGCCGGAAGATATTGTTGGCCGAGGTATTGTCCAAGTACCTGAGGGCCGCAGGCTTTTTTCCCTGATGACCATTAAAGACAACTTGATTGTTGGTGCCTATAACAAACGGGCAGATAAACACAAGGACGAAACCTTAAAGCAGGTCTATGCCATGCTGCCCCGCCTCAAAGAAAGGCAGGCCCAAATTGCCATGACACTTTCAGGAGGAGAACAGCAGATGGTGGCTATCGGCCGCGGTTTAATGGCCAGACCGAAACTCTTGATGCTGGATGAACCCTCGCTTGGACTTGCACCTGTTCTGATTAAAAGCATTTTTGAAACCATCCGGAAAATTGCAGACCAGGGCACCACTGTTCTTCTGGTGGAGCAGGATGTCAACCATTCCCTTTCCTTGAGTGACCGCGGGTATGTTCTGGAACACGGCCGAATTGCCATGGAAGGCCCGGCAAAAGAACTGCTCAATGATCCTCATGTGAAAGAGGCCTATCTAGGAATATAGCCATGCATGGATTTTATAATCGTATTATCACGATCAATTTAACAAATCAAACATATGAGATTACGCCTATACCCGATAGGATTCTGACAAAATATCTTGGCGGCAAAGGCCTGGCCTCCTGGCTTCTTTTTGAAAAAAATCCAAAGGGTGTTGATCCCCTGTCAAGTGATAATCACCTGATCTTTGCCACAGGAGCTTTGACCGGTGGTATGACCTGGGGATCATCCCGGTATGGGGTATTTACCAAATCCCCTTTGACCGGTTTTTATGTAGAATCCTATTCCGGCGGCAGGGTGCCCGAAGCCATCAGCGCAACAGGGTTTGATGCCATTGTGATAAAGGGGAAAGCCAAAAACCTGTCCCTTCTGGAAATCACACCCGAAGGGGCCATTTACCACGATGCTTCTGATTTGAAAGGAAAAGACACCTTTGAAACCGAAAAGGCCGTAAAAAATAAATATACCAATAAAAAGAAAAAAGGCTGGAAGACGGGTAAAGTGGTTATTGGACCTGCTGGTGAAAACGGAGTAAAGTTTTCCATCATTAAAAATGACGGTTGGCGGTGTGCCGGACGGGCAGGTACCGGAACTGTCATGGGGTCCAAGAATCTGAAAGCAATTGTTTTTTCCGGAGATAAAAAACGGACTTCCCATGATGCCAAAGCTCTGATTAAATTGTCCAAGCAGCTAGCTGAAGAATCCAAAGATCATCCGGCTGTCCATGCCTATAAAACCATGGGCACATCCCAGATGGTGAAAATCATGAACAATGCCGGCGCTTTCCCCACCAGATACTGGTCAAAAGGCAGGGCGCCCCATTGGGAAAAAATCAGTGCAGATGCATTGCACAATCAGTGTGAGGTCACTCCCCATGCCTGTGCCAAGTGCTACCTTTCCTGCGGACGGATGACAACCGTATTGCAGGGGCCCCATAAGGGTCTGGTCATGGAAGGCCCTGAATATGAGACCATCTATGCCTTTGGCGGTCTTTGCATGATTGATTCCATTGAAGAGATTGCCTACCTCAATCACCTTTGTGACGGGCTTGGTATGGACACCATCACGGCAGGCAACCTCTGTGCCTTTGCCATGGCGGCTTTTGAACAGGAGAAATCTGACCATGAGATTCATTTTGGAGATGCCCAAAAAACAGCTGCCCTTTTGACTCTTATCTCCCAAAAGAAAGGAATCGGAGAAATCCTTTCAAATGGAATTATCCCCACTGCCAAAGCCTGGGGCATGGAAGACAAGGCAGTCCATGTCAAAGGCATGGAGCCCGCCGGATATGACCCAAGGGTGCTCAAAGGCATGGGGCTCGGGTATGCCACCTCAGACCGGGGGGCCTGTCATCTTCGGGCCACTTTTTACAAGCCTGAACTTTCAGGCCTCATAGAACCTGACCGCATCGAAGGCAAGGCTGAAATGTTTATTGATTTTGAAGACAGGCTGACCTTGTTCGATTCTATGATCCTTTGTAAGTTCTTCAGGGACATCTATCCCTGGGAACTTCTGGGTACACTGGTATCTGCTTCAACCGGTATTGACGGATCACAAGAAAACCTGGCAAAAATTGCTCACGCCATTTCAACAAAGGTCAGGGACTTTAATCTCCGGGAAGGCATGACCAAAGAACATGAAAACTTACCGGCAGCTTTTCATAAAAAGCTTGAAGACAGTGGAAAAGTTATGACCGAAACTGATTTTAACACATTATTTAAAGCGTATAATTCCCTACGGAAATGGGATAGATAAAATTTTTTTTTAACACGAAAATGTGAACACAACAAATGCCAATATCGTTGTTGCAGCAAACAATATCAAAAATAAAGTGATAAAAATTCAGAATGATACGGTGCAAAAGACGGATCAACTTAATAAAGTATTCAAAGTTGGTGGGCTGGTTAAATTTCTTTCCAACGGAAAGACCAAATATATGCTTGGTGTGACAAAAACGTCTTTTATGAATCTTTGCTGTTTTTTCAAGTCTCATCCAGAGCGGTTCCCCTGTCGTAACGGCGCTTGATATATTTCAGGATCAGAGAAGTATGAGCCAGAAGGAACCTTTGTTGGATTATCATACACAATCCCTGACCATACCAGGGCCTGGGGAACATCCATATTTTTGAGCCATATCAGGGATACAAGATCCAGATTTAACCTCCTGATGAATTTTGTTCAAGTCGTGTTTTACAGAGGCGGTTTGAACTATTGAGGGAATGTCGGTTAATAACATCAGGTCATTCATCAGAAAAGACTGCCATTTCATTGGTTTAGGGAGATTATTAAAGGTTGACTATACCTGTTGAATAAATTTATTCAACAACACCTCTGCTTCCTTGGAAACCAGGGAGTAGAATTCAGATAAAACATACCCGCCCAAAGCCAGAAAAATCAAAGGAAGAAGTATCAAAAAAGAGTCGAGAATCATGATCAAATGTATAAGACAAAAAATTGAGTTCTGTCAAGCAGTTTTGCGCTCCTGGTTTTGCCCGGGGGTACGATGAAATGAAGGGTTGGGCTATGCGCAGCAACGTCATACCGAGTGGTTCATAGATGGGCCTAAAAAAACAGCCGCCCTGTCAGCGATATTGATTAATTCTGAAATAGCGTATGTCACAGCAATTGTCATAGCAGTGTCACAGCTCCGTGTCACAGCTTGTCATTGCTCCGACAAAACATAATGGCGCGTTGGGTCAGTCGATCCTGTTCCTGATTCTTTTATTATTCCCTTTTCCAAAAAACCCTTTAAATCACGTTGCAAACTACGTC
>JAHJDU010000041.1 GCA_018812385.1 Pseudomonadota bacterium | reverse complement strand
GATACCCGATAGATATAGTCCCTTTTTATCTGTTATCATGTTTTTTTCCAGTCCTCATTTCTGATTCCCCACAATATTTCTTGTGCAATTTTATTCTTTAACACAAAAATAAAAAATAAAAACATAAAAATTTTCTTTTACCCCAGATATCCCGATGTGCGGGGGACTCTGACCGCCTGGTCAAGAATATTGACGGCCAGTTCATGACGTTTGTACCTGGGGGAACCCTGCGTACTTCGTTGTTTCATCTGCTGGGATCTTTGTTTTCGGGATATGGTGTCTGATTCCTTGAACATCAGAGCGCCAAAGTTGCACTCTTCCACGCATGCCGGGCTGCCACCACAAAGATCGCACTTGTAAGGCATTCCAGAGTCATACTGCTCCATCATCCCGTATGTGCATGCTGCAACGCAGTCACCGCATTTGGTGCATTTTTTGATATTTATGGCAATAACACCTCTTTCATTTTTAATAATGGCGCCTTCGGGACAGGCCTTCATGCAGTCTGCACCGGGGCATTGAAAACAAATGCTGGGCACTGAATATCCCTGCTGGGCAAAATTATTGATTTTTATTCTGGCCTTTGAAGGTATAAACATTCCCTCTTTTAGAGCTGAACAAACATATGTACATCGATTACATCCTGTGCATCTATTAGGGATGGCCAAAAGTAATTTTTCCATTCAGTTTTCTCCTTATCTTAATCCTTGTATCTGGTTGATATGTTCAAATCAGGCACCCAAAAGATCCAGTTCTTCAAGCTTTTTCTCAAGGGGACGTCCTTCAATATCCCATCCCCTGAGGTGATACAGAAGGGCCTTCATTTGGGCCAGAGCCTCCTGGTCAAATTTTTTGCCTTCATAGGGGCCGTTTTCCAGTACTTTTTTAAGGAGTTTATCTGAAATTGTGTCATCGGCAGCAGTAAACCCGGCCTTTAAGTTGAACAGCCTTGTAAGATTCCATATTCTTTCCCCGGCCTTTTCCAGATCTCGACCCGATATTTTTTTGCCCAGTCCTTTTGTCATAAAATCTGCCATGATAGATGTATTCACTGTCCCCCAGAAATCGCAAAGACCCATGGACCATTTTACCGCGTTATTATTCTGATTTTTCATTACTGCCTGGGTCATCTCTTTGACCTTAAAGGGTTCATCTTCAAAAAGTGTAAAGGATCTTAAGTGGCATGCGCCCCGCTCGGACGTGGCATATCCCAGTGCCATTCCGTAGTTACCACGGGGATCATAAGCCGGCATTTCAAGATTTTTAGCATGGGCTGCCATATCCTCTGCGCCATGTTTTGCTGCAAGTTTTTTGGCACCCAGGGCCAGATCTTTTCCGCGCTGTGTAGACCTGGTGGCGATTTCTTCTATTAATGAAAGATATTTTTCCGCATCGCCAAACCTGATACCATAGTCATGGAGTTCAGATTCCGTTATGTCCATGGCAAGACCTATGATATTACCGGTGGACATGGTATCAAGGCCATAATCATCACAGAGCCGGTTAAATTTCATGACGGCTTCAAGATCATGAATTTCGCAGTTTGACCCTCCTAGACAAAGGGTCTCATATTCCGGGCCTTCCATCTGGGTGCCGTTAAGGGAAGTAAATTTTCCGCATCCCATGGGACAGGAAGCACATGAGCGGTCACCGATTTTAACATCATCTATGGCATCGGCATTCAGGCTCAGACGGCCGTTGCTCACACCCTTTGAAAAATTTCTTGTGGGATGGATTCCCATTTCATTGGTGACATCCACCAGCATGGCCGTGCCATGATTATACGCCCACATATTATCGTTGGTGAGAAAATTCTCCGTTGTATGTTCAACCACTTTTTCATAAAATGCCCCTATTTCATTGACCTGAACGCCGCCCGTTCCCCGGACGGCAATGGCTTTTAAATTCTTAGCGCCAAACAATGCCCCGGCACCCCCACGTCCCATCTGCCGGTATGATTCAGACCCGATACAGGCAAACTCAATCAGATTTTCACCTGCCGGACCAATGGAAAGGGTTTTAACTTCAAAATCAATTTTATTTTTGAGCCATTCTTCTGTTTCAAAAATTCCTTTACCAACCAATGGCGCCGCATCTTCCAGGGTGACCACATTATCTTCAATTTTAAGATAGACAGGCTTGTCTGCTTTTCCCGTTACAATAATGCCGTCATATCCGGCAAATTTGAGTTCCGGTCCAAATGAACCGCCAATATTGGATTCAAAAATCGTTCCGGTTTTGGGTGATTTAGATACAAGGCAGGTACGGGAGGATGTCGGCACAAGAGTTCCACACACAGGCCCTGTCATGATTACAAAGGCATTGTCAGCAGACAGGGGATCAACCTTTGGATCAATTAAATCATAGAGATATTTTACGGCAAGTCCCCATCCGCCAATATATTGTGTGCGAAGCTTTTGCGGTATTGTCCTGGACTGAATCTCTTTTTTGGTCAAATCAACATGGAGTACCTGCCCGGTATAGAGGTATTCATTTGGTTTCCCCTTTGGAATTTCAATAGATTTAAAGACATCTTCTATCCGGTTCAGGCATTCATCAAGAATTTCCCAGGGCACATTCAAAGCAGGTTCAAACCGGATATTTTTTGAATTGGTAAGGGTACCGGCGGTGATTACCCCCCTTGAAAATAATCCTGAGGCAACCTTGTACCCAATACCATCGGTGTGAAATTCCATGCCCAAAAGAAGTCCAAGCCCTCTTTTATGGGCCAGGATTCCTGGATATCGTTCCTGGAGATCCCCTAGTTTTTCAAGAACATATTCGCCCTTTTGTTTGGCCTGGCCTGCAAGATCTTCTTCCAGAAGAACGGAAATAGCGGCAAGGGCAGAGGCACAGGCAAGAGGGTTGCCACCTGTGGTGGTGGTATGCATAAATGGATTGGGTTCCAGGCATTTCCAGATTTTTGGTGTTGACATAAAAGCTGACATGGGCACGACACCGCCGCCCAGAGCCTTGCCAAAACACATGATGTCGGGTTTCACATTCCAGTGATCCACGCCAAATATCTTACCGGTTCGTCCAAAGCCTGTCTGTACTTCGTCAACAATTAAAAGTACGCCATAATGGTCACAAAGCTCACGAACCCCGGGCAGGTAGTCATCCGGCGGTACAATGGCACCGGCTTCACCCTGAATCGGCTCAATCACAACCGCTGCAATATCATCACCAACCGTCCTGGCAGATGCCAATTCCTGCTCAAGGGCGGCAAGGTTTCCAAAGGGCGTTTGTCTGACTCCCTCAAGAAGCGGTAGCAAAGGCTGCCTGAAAATTCTTTTACCCATCAGGGAAAGTGCTCCCAGTGTTTTTCCGTGGAACCCATTGAGCATGGAGATAAATCCTTTGCGGCCAGTATAGAGCTTGGCAAGCTTCATAGCTCCTTCCACGGCTTCGGTTCCGGAATTGGCAAAAAATCCATATTGGATTTTACCAGGTGTTAACAATGCCAGTATTTTTGCAAGCTGGGCCCTTAAGGGGTCCAGCATTTCCTGACTGTATTGGGGAGATCTGTCCAGCTGGGCTTTTACCGCGGCTACAATTTTTGGATGGCGGATGCCATAGGAATAAAGACCAAATCCGCCTAAAAGGTCAAGAAATTCTCTGTCCAGCGCATCCACAAGGACGGAGCCCTGTCCTGTCCATTCAGTGACTGCAAATCCTGTTGCTTCGGTTACCGATTTTCTATACTCAAGAAAACCTTTATTAATATG
Source organism: Pseudomonadota bacterium (assembly GCA_018812385.1). GTDB lineage: Bacteria > Desulfobacterota > Desulfobacteria > Desulfobacterales > Desulfobacteraceae > Desulfobacula. Next base: position 71 of record JAHJDU010000041.1, on the reverse strand, counting down.
ATCCCGGAAGTTTCGAACTGTTTTTCTCGACATCTCCTGTCTGATTTCAAGAGATATTTCTTTTGTCGGCT
>JAHJDU010000442.1 GCA_018812385.1 Pseudomonadota bacterium | reverse complement strand
GGTAAGTTGGCTCAACAGTTTGTTGCATGGAAAGATGATTGCCCAATAAAAAGCTTTGAAAAAAGCTATGTGGGAACTCTCTCCAGGCGGATAGCGACAATAGAAGATTTAGTAAGGTTTAAAACGTTTATTGAAGAAAAATTAATCCTACATGAACGAACCAAATTTACACATGCATCATCTATTGATTTATCAAAAGAGATTAAGGCAATGAACGAAAAGTATAACAAATATGAATGTGCTTTTGGCTTTTTTGAAAGTTATTTTTCTGGGAAACCCAGCGAATCTACGGCTGCATAAATTTGAATAGTTAAAGGAGGAAATAAAATGGCTGATAAGATAGCAAATCAGAAACAGAGCGGTGGAGTTAAAAAGTCCGAAATCCTTTTTATTTATGAAAGTACTTATTCTATTCCTAATGGAGATCCATTTACTGGAGAGCAAAGGTGCGATGATGAATCAAAAAAGGTTCTAGTAAGTGATGTAAGAATAAAAAGGTTTATTAGAGATTATTTAGCCTTAAGAGGCAATGAAATATATGTGTTATTAGATCGGACTAATGCTTCCACTCAAGGCAAAGAGTCCGGGGCAGCCGCAAGAATGAAGTCACTAAAAAATAAGTACAAGGATAAATCCGCGAAGGAAATTTTAAAAGAATGTATAGATGTCAGACTGTTTGGTGGTATTTCAACGGAGGAGGGGGATGCAGTTAATTTAACTGGTCCAATCCAATTTGCACTTTTAAATCCTTCTTTAAATGAATCTGATTTACGAATGCATCAAAATACATGTGTTTTTCCTTCACAGATTAAAAATGAGCAAGGCACGATTGGAACTACAACAGTTGTTCCATATTGTGTAAATCAAATTCACGGCTGGATAAATCCCTTTTCAGCACAACATACCAATCTAACCGAAGAAGATATTGATCAAATGTTTAAAGCGCTATGGAATAGCATAAACATATCAAATACCAGAACAAAATCAAACCAAAATTCTCTTTTGCTTCTGCAGATTGTATATTCTGAACCTACAAAAAAGATCTATGGTGTAGATCGACTGATCAAACTCAAAGTTAATGATAACAAGAGAGGGGAACAAATTAGAAGCATTGATGATTTTGAGCTGGATTTCTCTAGTTTTATCGAACAAATGATAAAGAGCGAGTCAGTTTCAAAAGTATATTATTATAGTCAGATAGAAACAATAAATAAAGAGTTTAGTGGAAAAAACAAGTTTGAACTAATGAAATTATAATAGGGGAAAAGCATGAAAGCTTTACAATTTATTGTCGAAGGTAATTGGGCGCATTTTAAAAAGCCCGAAACAAATAATAATCCGCTTACTCATGACTTTATTACCAAAACTGCTTTAACTGGTATGATTGGAGCGGTTTTAGGAAAAGAGCGGGAAGATATGCGGCCATTATTCCCTCAATTGAGTGAGGATCTGTTATATGGTGTACAGATAATCAATCCTGTCAAAAAAGAATCATGGGGTTTTACTTTGCGCAAAGCAGTAAATTTGATGGAAAAAGCACCAAAGCAAATGGAATTTTTGAAATTTCCCAAATTTTCAATCTCGATTTCTTTACTACATGGAAGGTCGCAAGTTCTATTTGACCAGTTTTTAAAAGCCTTGAAGCAAAGTGAGGCAAGTTATACCCCTGTTCTTGGTTTGCATAACTGTCCTGCTAATCTCATATTTGTTACTGAAGGGCAGTTTTCTACAAAACAGAATGGACAATTTAAGACCAAGGGCATAGTGTCAAAAAAACATACTTTAAATATTGAGGAAACAAGGGAGTTTAGGATCGGTTTTGAAAGAGTACCAACTTTCCAAAATGACGATTTTTGGAATCTCCCCGAGAAGTATGTTGAAGTGCTTTATCCTTCGGAAGATCGGGAAATTACTGTTTCAGGAGATTATTATCAATATTCCGATGGAGAATGCTGGTGGTTGATTTAGATAGTTATTTGTCTCACCCAGACAAATCATTGCTTGTTCATACTAAAAATGTTCAAGAGTTGATAAGGGATACTACATTAAAAATTGCCAGATTTGCTGCAATATTCCATGATATTGGCAAGTTAAATCCTAATTTTCAAGCTAAGCTAAAAGGGGAGAAAAACACCGGATATTCTAACCATTCATATCTTTCTGCCTATATTTTCTTATGTTACTGTTCAGCCAATCATCAGGAAGTCTTAAAGGAGTTTAATAATAAGCCAAAATGGCTTGGAAGTATACTGGCTATTATTGCCCATCATCATGGTGATTTACCAGACTTTCCATTTATATTAAATGAATCTGAATATTTCCGATTATTGAACTTTCTTGAACAAGACACTATTATACCTGCTCTTGACTTCTTAAGACAGATTTTATCGTCAAAAGAATTTTTGCTTAACGATAATCCCTTAAAAGAGAAATTTTTTCATACTACACAAATCGGATTAGTCGGCGGTATTGATGGTGATAGTCCTTTCAACTATTTTTTGGAAACAAGGTTTGCGTTTGCGTCTTTGATTTTAGCTGACAAAGTTGATGCAAGCGGCTATCAATTTAAAGAAATACCCAAAAAGTTTAGCGAACAATATTTAGACGATCTTAACCTGTTCTGCAAAAAACTGCCAAAAACTTCAAATATAAATAAGACAAGGACGAAAATGAGAAAAGAGGCAGTCTTGAATCTCAAGACCGAATTAAAAAATGGTAAAAGGATATTTTCTTTAATTGCCCCGACAGGGTCAGGTAAAACACTTATCCTTCTCTCTCTTGCAGGAGAAGTATTAAAAACTAATAAAAATATGAGAATAATATATGCTCTTCCCTTTTTAGCAATAACAGAACAAGTTGAAAATATTTGCCTGGATATTTTTACTGATTTACGCGAGCATATACGTCGTATTGATTCCAAGTCAGAAGATATGAACTTTGAGAAGATGCAAGCTAGACTGGATAATGATCCTGCAGTAATTAAG
>JAHJDU010000441.1 GCA_018812385.1 Pseudomonadota bacterium | reverse complement strand
TTCCCACAACCGGAGTTGATTTTTTGATTTTATTTCGCAGATAATCAAGAACTTGATCACCGGAAATACCAGACATTTCTATATCCGTAAGAATTAAACTGTACTCATTATTTTCTATTTTCCGGATACCCTCTTCACCATTCGCAGCCATATCAACACCATAGCCATTTCTTGACAGGATTCTTTCCGATACCTTCAAGATAGAAATTTCATCATCTATTATAAGAATAGGCTTTTTTGTTGGGTAGCTTTTCATTATTGCTCCTGTATTTTTTTTCTATTCTTACTTAAAACATGCTACAGGTCAATAAAATATAAAGCTGAATAATAGTCAGAAATTTATCAGGTAAAAACTGTCATTAGTTGAGGGATAATAGATAAGATCTCAGGTTTGTTTTTTTATTTTTCAATCCAAGTTTTAGTCTAATATTATCACGATGTGAGGTTATAGCCCGGATTGATTTATTGAGGATTTGTGCTATTTCTTTGTTTGTTTTTCCATCCTTAACAAGTGCAGCTACCTGAATTTCTGTAGGAGTAAGGCCCACTATTGGATCTGCCAATTTCTTTGAAAAAGGGATAGCCACCTCCTTAATACTGGATTCCAGGATATCAAGTATCTCTTCTTGAGTGTTCGTGGTAAGACTGTTTTTTAATTGATTTAGCAGGGGCTGTATAAGTGATTTGAAATTGGCATATATATTTGCACCGATCTGATTTTTATCTTCTTCCCTTTTTTTTAACAGCACCCTTAAAGCTGTATTTAAATCTTCAAGAGAAGAAGTCCTTTCTTTTATCCTCTCTTCAAGCTCTTCGTTTAATTCTTTCAGCTTTCTATCGATTTCTTTGGCTGCAGTTACATCATCTAGGGAAAAAACAAGTCCCAAAATCCCGCCTTCCTTGTCTTTAACCGGTATCAAACTCCAATCCCAGTAGGTTGTACCACGCTTTGGCTGATCTGGATGGTCGAACGGTTTGGCGAAGTAGGCGCAGGGCTCTCCGGTTTGAACAACTTTTTCAAAAATAGCCTGGTTCTCGGCATGTGGATAGAGATCGAAATGATTTTTGCCTATAAAATAGTCTGGCGGCTTGCCACCGGCTCTGGCGTATGCTGAATTCACACGGATAAAGTTAAAATCCTTGTCCAGATAGGCTATCAGGAAATGGGTCGATGAAAAAATTATTTCCAGAAGTTCATTTGTACTCTTCAGATTGCTCTCAATCTGCTTGCGCTCGGTAATGTCCTCGATGGCCAGGAGGATGAACCGTTCCTTACCCATCGCTCGTTCAATCTGACGGGCATTCAGAAGCATTGTGCGCCTGCCAATGGTGGTAAAATCGTGTTCAACCTGATAGTTGTCAAAGCTTGTTTTCTTGGGAAGGATGGTTTCAAGCAGTTCCCTCAGCTTGGGGATAATCATCTGTCTTCCATTTTCGACTCCATCATTATCAGATGGCCGCACCAAACGGCTCGTCATGTTATTTAAGCGGATGACATCCCCAAAGGGTAAAGTCAGTCTGAATCAGGTTAAACAAGGCTAAAGATACAGTGATGAAATGGAAAAAACAAGTTCTCTTTCCAAGTCTCATCGACTTGGGTCTGTTTTATTTTGTTCACTAAAATAGTGCTTGACATTAAATAATTGTATACCGTATACAATTATGAATGATCTGTCATGAAAACATAAAATAGAATTCATTAGTTCGTGGCCTTATTAAAGCCTGTATAACTTAAAATTAAGGATATATATCATGACCGCAAAAACACACCAGGAAGAACTTGAAAGATTAAAGAACCTTCAGCTCAGAGCCTCCATGGGGGGCGGCGAAAAAGCAAGAGATCGCAACCGTTCAAAAGGGAAACTGAGCCCAATGGAACGACTTGATCTGTTGTTTGACCAGGGCAGTTTTGTGGAGTTAAATGACCTTGCCGAAAGCCAGTGCATGGATTTTGGTATGGAGAAAAGAAAAGTCCCCGGAGATGGTGTGGTAATTGGTTATGGCGCCATTGACGGGCGGACAGCCTTTGCCTATGCCCAGGATTCAACGGTTCTGGGTGGATCTGTCGGGACGATCCATGGCCAGAAAATCTGCAGAATCATGGATGAGGCCATCAAAGTAAAAGCTCCTTTGATCTGCCTGAATGATTCTGGCGGAGGAAGGCTTCATGAAGGCTTTTTTGCCTCCAAGGGAGTTGCCGGCATGTTTTACAGAAATACAGCTGCATCCGGTGTGATCCCACAAATTTCCTGCATCATGGGGCCCTGCGCCGGCGTATCAGTGTATTCACCGGCATTGACTGATTTTATCATCATGGTGGAAAAACAGAGCCAGATGGTGATCACGGGTCCTAAAGTCATTTATGATGTAACAGGAGAAACAGTTAACCTGGAGGAACTTGGTGGTGCCCGGGTTCACAGCCGCGTTACAGGGCAGGCCCATTTTGTCACAAAAACAGATCAGGAAAGCATTGAATTGATCCGATACCTTCTAAGCTTTCTGCCCTCCAATCATGACGAAACTCCACCTTCACGCCCCTGCGACGATGATCCGGAAAGAAAAAATGATCAATTGACCGATATTGTGCCGGCAGAATTTAAAAGAGCCTATGACATGCATAAGGTTATTACGGAGGTGGTGGATAATAATGAATTCTTAGAAATCCTTCCTGAATTTGCCCCCAACATCATAACGGGCCTGGCACGCCTGGACGGAAATACCGTTGGAATCATCGGTAATCAGCCGTCCTTTATGGCAGGATGCCTGGATTATCATTCCGCAGACAAGGCAGCGCGGTTCATCAGGTTCTGTGACTGCTTTAATATCCCCCTGGTGAATTTTGTGGATGTGCCTGGATATTTCCCAGGGGTTGAACAGGAACATGCCGGTATCATCCGGCATGGTGCAAAAATGCTGTATGCATATGCAGAAGCCACAGTGCCCAAGATCACACTGGCACTGAGAAAAGAATATGGAGGGGCTGTCATGGCCATGTGCTGCGCCGGAATGGGGGTGGACCTGATGCTGGCCTGGCCTGTGGCCCAGCTCGTTGTGCTGGATACGGCGGCAGCCATTAATATTATATATCGCAAGGACATCCTTGAAGCAGATGATCCGGAAAGCTTTAAAGCACAGAAAATTAAAGAATATGATTACAAGTATTCAAATCCGTTTCATGCTGCTTCCAATATGCTGGTAGACAGCATTATAGAGCCTTCTGAGACCCGGACTCAGATCATCAAAGGGCTTAAAATGCTGAAAAATAAAAAACGGCCGGAACCTTTCAGGAGACATGGAAATATCCCGCTATAATGGTGAATGGTAAATGGTAAGGGAAGCTAAGCTGATGGTTTTTTCTCACTATTCAAAAATATACATAAGGAGACAGGCACATGGATTTTTTACTGACAAAGGAACAAAAATATATCCAGAAAGCAGCAAGGGAATTTGCCATAGGAGAAATGGCACCAGTGGGCCGTGAATTTGATTTGAATGAAACCTATCCGGAAGCTATTGTAGAAAAAGCAAGAAAACTTGATCTTATCGGGCTTTTCATTCCTGAAAAATTCGGCGGCCCGGGTTTGGGTTTTCTTGAGCAGGCCATTGTTTTAGAAGAATTCTGGAAAGTAGATCCTGGTATCGGCCAGCAACTTAGCTCTTTATCATTTGGTGCAGAAGAGTTTATCCTTTTTGGCACAGAAGAACAGGGTAAAAAATATCTTGACCCCATTTTTACAGGGGATGCCGTTATGGGATTTGCCATAACCGAGCCTGATGCTGGTTCTGATACGCTGTCAGCCTCAACTGCTGCAGTAAAACAAGGCAATGAATGGGTCATTAACGGTTCAAAAATCATGATTGGAAACGGGACCCGTGGAACCTTTATGCTGATTTTTGCCTTAACTGACCCGGATGCTGCCAGATCCAAGCGACACAGCATATTTATTGTTGAGACAGACAGACAAGGATACAAGGCTGACCCCATGCATGGTAAAATGGGGTTGCGCTGTTCAGACACTGCAGCCATTTATCTTAATAATGTCCGTGTGCCCGAAGAAAACCTTCTGGGAACCCGGGGGAACGGATTTCACCAGCTCATGGCTTTTTTTGACAGAAGCCGGGCTTATGTCAGTGCCCATGGTGTCGGACTTGCCCAGGGGGCTCTGAATATGGCTGTCAAACATGTCAGAGACCGGAAACAATTTGGAAAGCCCATCGGCAGTTTCCAGGGAGTCCAGTTCAAAATTGCTGATATGGCAGTGAAAGTTGAACTGGCCAGGAACATAATGTACAAGGCTGCCTGGCTGCTTGATAACGGCACCCCAGATACAAACGTTACGGCCATGGCAAAAATGTATAGCGCACGCATCGCCGTTGAAGTGGTTGACGAGGCCCTTCAGCTCCACGGCGGATACGGATATTTTAATGATTATGATATCGAGCGCTTCTACAGGGCTGCAAAAGTCCTTGAAATCTATGAAGGGGCAAAGGAAATCGAAAAAATGATCATCGGAAGGACCATCGTGGGCAGATGATAATGAATGTCATGGGGAAAATATAGTGAAAAGACTCTACAAAGTTATAGATAGCTCCATAGACAGAATTTTGTCGGCAATGGGATTGCTTTCTGTCGTTCTGATGGTATTGCTTTCATTATTTATTTCAACGCAGGTTTTCTCGAGGTACTTTCTCAGCATTCACATTCCCGGACTGTTTGATCTGTCTATGTATTCTCTTATCATTTTTACTTTTCTCTCAGCAGCATATACATTGAGAGAAGGTCAACATATCAGTGTGGATTTTTTGTTAAATCATTTATCCGATGGTGCTAAGTTAGGGTTTAAGCTAAGTACATACACTGTATCTCTTTTTTTTGTTGTCATCTTAGGCTGGGTTAGCTGGGAATGGGCGAATAACTCTTTTTCATCCGGAGCAATGACCATTTCCGAGACGCCAATACCCAAGGGAATTCTTATATCAACGATCACCCTGGGATCTTTGCTGCTTTTCCTGCAAATAATTCGAACAATTGTATCATCATCAATTCAATCCTCTCATTTATTTAATATTAAAAATTTTTTTAAAGACAAATGGAATAATCCCTTTGTCTTCATGGGAATTTTTATTGCCGGATTAATCTTAGGCCTCATTATAACTTTATATATAAATGAAATTATCGGAATATGCTTAATCGCTCTCTTGGTCTTGTTATGCGGAATGCCGGTTTTCCTATCTCTGGGATTTGTAGGCAGTATTGGCATGTATATATTGATAGGCGAATCAACAATAAGGCAACTGCCGTTCCTTGCTTATAAATCAGTGGAAAGTTTTCCATTGACATGCTTACCGCTTTTTATAATCGCCGGAATAATTATGGAAAAAGGGAAAATCGTTGAAGATGTTTTTTTATTATTTAGATCCCTTGCCGGTAATTTCATTTCAGCTCCACTGATTTCAACTATCCTGGTTGGTGGCTTTTTTTGTGCTATCAGCGGATCAAGTGTGGCGACAACTTCGCTTATCGCAGCAGTTTCCCTGCCAATATTAATCAGCAATGGATATAAAAAATCAATTTCAAGTGGTGTGGTTGCCGGTTCTACAATTGGCACAGTGATCCCTCCCTCCATCGGATACGTCTTATATGGTGTAATTACAGAGGAATCCATAGGCCAATTGTTTATTGCCGGTATTATACCTGCCGCCATGATCTTTGGGTTTTATTGTTTATATATTCTCCTTCGAGCAAAAATTAATGCAAACTCTTTGTTTGAAAAAGATCAGGCACCGGAACAAATACAAACAATAGAGGTAACCTGGAAGGATAAATTAAACGTATTTAAGCGGGCTTTATGTGGTTTGTTTGCTCCTGTATTTGTACTCGGTGGAATTTATATGGGTATATTCACACCCACGGAAGCTGCCGCTATTATGGTTATTTATGCTATTATCATTACAATTTTAATAATGAAAACTGTCACATGGCGGCAATTGTTTGGGATTATTTTGATCGGCACAAAGGTAAGCTCAATGATTCTTATCATCATTGTAGGAGCCAGAATCTTTGGAGCTCTTACTTCTCAACTTGGCATTGCTGCTGATTTAGTCGAGTTTATTAAGGCCGCACAGATTTCACCGGTTAAAACGCTTCTTGTTATTTCGGCTATGCTGGTTGTTTTAGGCATGTTTTTGGATGCAGCATCCGTTATGGTTATAACCCTTCCAGTATTTTATCCTGTTATCATGGCTGCCGGATTCAATTCTGTCTGGTTTGGTGTCTTCTTTATAATCGTCTTGGAAATAGGACTTCTTACACCACCCGTCGGCCTAAACCTGTTTATTATCAAAGGCCTGTCAAATTTTAGCATGGAAACGATAATACGAGGAACTTTTCCTTTTATAATGATAATGGTGCTCGCTTTATTTATACTGATACTTTTTCCACAATTGGCAACCTGGCTTCCTTCTCTGATGATACAATAAGAGAATAGAGAATGTGCATGAATGGTTCGGATATGAAAAAAAGTAAAAATGATCAAACCAAAGAACAAGGCATACATCTAAATAGTTACCTGGGATAACCTCAGGTAAAAAAGATGGGATAAAGAACTCATATATTTAAATTAAAAAGGAGTCAAAAATGATGACCAAAAAAAAATTTCTTTGTGTATTTTTAACAGTCCTTGCAGGATTTTTCATGTGTGTAACAGTACACGCTAAAAGCCCGGTCAAATTACGGTATTTCACAGGGATGACAGCGTCTCACTATTTCGGTTCTGATTTGTTACCCTTTTTTGCTGCAGAAGTTGAGAAAAAAACTAAAGGAGATGTTAAAGTAGAGATCTATCCCGGCGGCCAGCTTTTTGGATACCAAAACGGAATCGATGCGGCTACCATGGGAGCAGTTGAAATGGGTCTTACCTCCTTAGGGCATTGGGGCGGACACAATCCTGTTTTCAGTTTCTCAGATTATTTTCTGGTAATCGAGGATATGGATCACTGGTTCCGGGCAAGAGATGACGTCCATGCAATTCTGGAACCTTTGTTTCGGGAAAAAAATGTCAAGCTTCTTTATTACAGTGCCTATGGCGGTAACGGTATATGTGGGAACATTAAAATTGAATCCCTTGATGATATTAAAGGCCTGAAGATCAGAGCCCCGGTACCAGGAGCCATGGCAAGTTTAGCAGCCTGGGGTGCAACTCCAATTAAAATTGCATCTGCAGAACTGTATGATGCCATGGCTAAGGGAGCAATTGATGCATTTTCTTCTTCATGGAGCTCTATGTATTCAAGAAAATACTATGAAGTTGCAAAACATGCTGTAGGTCCTATCTGGTGGACTGTCTGGGTAAATTTTATTAATCTTGATACCTGGAACAATCTGTCCCCGGAAAACCAGAAAATCCTGATGGAAGTATCAATAGAGACGGAAAAACGGTCTTTAGGGGTAATGAAAGAATTTGATAAAAAAAGTCTGCAAAAGTTGGGAGAGGTAGGAACAATTAAGATACTGACAGAGGAAGAAAAACAAGCTTGGAGCGAACCTCTCAGACCAGCTTATGCCGAATGGATTAAAAAATGTACTGACAAAGGTTATGGAGAACAGGCAAAAAAAATCCTGGAGTTGTTGTACGAAGCTCGATAGATTTTATTATATCCCTGCTGTTGCGAAGGTTTGAAAATTAAAAAAGCATGAATAACAAAATTATAATTTTATGGATAGGGGAGAGAAAGATTCAACTTAAATTTTATTTTTAATACTGGGGAGGAACGAAATGAAAAAGTTTAAATTTTACTCACTGTTTGTTGTGTTTATGGTTGTCTTTTGTTTGGGGTTCAATTCGGCTGCCATGGCAAAGTCACAAAAACTTAAGGCAGTCAGCTTTTTACCAAAGGACCATCCGCTCACTAAAATGGTCCATGTATGGGTGGATCGAGTTAATAAAGAATGCAATGATGCAATAGAAATAGATTGGTTAGGCGGCGGTGAAGTCATTCCGGGCTTTGATCAAGCAGAGTCACTACAGAATAATATTGTACAGATTATTTTCAATCCAACAGCATATTATGCCCCCCTTGCACCGGAGGTTAATGCGTTTACCTTATCAAAGCTATCCATAGCAGAGGAACGTAAACCAGGCGGATTTTATGAGTATATGGATGAGCGGCATAAAAAAATCGGAATGAAATATATTGGGGCCTGGTTGTATGATCCTTTCTACTTAAGGGTTAATAAGCCGGTGAAGACTCTTGAAGATCTGAAAGGAATTAAGATGAGAACTTCAGCTCTTTATGACCGGTTTATGAAAAAATTAGGAATGATTCCCGTTACTGTGAAATTCGGTGATACCTTTACTTCACTGGAACGAAATCTGGTTCAAGGATTTGGTTTTTCAACTCTAGGCCCGAGAGACTGGGGATGGTTAAAGAATTGTAAGTATATTATTGATATCCCTTTTTATACCCGACAAAATACACTTATCCTGATGAATCTCGATGTGTGGAACGGCCTTGACAAAACAGTGCAGGACAAAATTATGGATATCACAATAAAATTTGAACCGGAGATGGAGGCATATTTTAAAGAGCAGATAAAGGAAGAATGGAAAAAATACGATGAGATAGGCATAAAGCGGATTAAATTTACTTCTGCTGAAAACAAAAAATACTATGACGCAGCATATGAGGCCGAATGGGAAGATTTGGCGAAAAAGGTACCGGATCTTGTTTCTGATCTTAAAAGGTTAACAGGAAATTAACTTTAAAAATTAACCTTTTAATTTTATACATTGGTCTGCCTGTTTTTTAGAGGCAGACCAATGTTGTCACATCAAAGCAGGCGGTAAAATAATGAAAAAAACCATGGCAATATTTGATCGAGTGCTTGATATCATGATGTTTATGGCAGGCATTATGCTTGTTTTTATAATGCTATCGGTCTGTCTCGAAGTTGTTTTAAGAACTTTTTTTAATGACTCCCTGATTTGGGTCACCGAAGTTACAGAGATCATGCTTTTATATATTGCATTTTTTGGTTCAGCATGGGTGTTGCGCGAGGGAGGGCATGTAAAGGTGGATATTATCCTGACTCGCCTCAAACCGAAGTATATGGCTTTTATAGGAATAATCAGCTCTATTATTGGCATATTTGTCTCTATTACCCTGACAGGGTATGGTTTTAAAGTAGCCCTGCAATCATTACAAAAAGGTATTTATACGCCAACTGCCCTGGAGATACCTATGGCCTTGATCATAATTGTTATTCCCATAGGCTGCCTGATGCTTTCTATTCAATTTATAAGAAGAACATTAAAGTATATTGCCGGATTTATAATCGAATCAAACAAAGTTAAATCTTAATTTGAAATGTAGAGGTTTTTTGTTATGGAATGGTGGATGACCCTTATTATTATTTTCTCCTGTCTGATGTTCTTGTTTATCATTGGAGTTCCCGTGGCATTTTCATTCCTTTTTATTAATATAATAGGGGTTTATATTTTCTGGGGCGGTGAATCTGGTCTTGAACAGCTTATCAGGAGTATTTACAGATCTATAGCTTCTTTTGCCCTTCTCCCCGTTCCTTTATTTATACTCATGGGTGAGATTATGTTCCTTTCAGGGATTGCTCAAAAAATGATGGACACTCTTGATAAATGGCTGGGACGTATACCAGGTCGACTAAGCATACTGGCCATAGGTGGGGGTACTTTGTTTTCTACATTGTCCGGGTCAGCAATGGCCGGATGTGCCATGTTGGGTTCTGCACTGGTGCCGGAGATGGAAAAAAGAGGTTATAAAAAACAAATGAGTATCGGGCCGATCTTAGGCAGCGGTGGACTTGCCATCATGATTCCACCCAGCGCCCTGGCAGTATTGTTGGCATCTCTGAGCAGAAATTCAGTCGGAGATATGCTGATGGCAATCATCGTGCCGGGAATTATAATGGCATTTTTTTATGCTGCTTATGTTATCATCAGGTGTATTTTACAACCTGATCTGGCACCATCTTATGAAGTTGAAAAAGTTCAATTTTTTGAAAAAATTGTCCTAACCTGTAAATATGTCCTCCCCCTGGGTTTGATTATTTTTTTAGTGATCGGTTTAATGTTTTTAGGTGTAGCCACACCGACGGAATCTGCTGCCACCGGGGCTCTTGGATGTTTCATTCTTGCGCTTATATACAAAGGCTGGGACTGGAAGATTATGGCTCGATCCATATCCAGCACTCTTAAGGTCACTGTCATGATGTTTATGATTATGGCAGGAGCCATGGCATTTTCTCAGATTCTCGCCTTTAGCGGGGCTAGTTCAGGAATGGTAAAATTAGCCGGCAACCTGAATATGCATCCTATGTTCATTTTAATTTTCATGCAGATAATTCTTCTTTTCATGGGGGTTTTCATGGAACCTCTGACAATCATGATGGTCACCTTGCCAGTTTATATTCCCATAATTAATAATTTGGGATTTGATCCGATCTGGTTTAATACGATTATGCTTATTAATATGGAAATGGCAACGACAACACCTCCTTTTGGTCTTGTGTTATTTGTCATGAAAGGCGTGGCCCCATCAAATACGACAATGGGGGATATATACAGAGCAGGACTGCCTTTTCTGGCCTGCGATGCCATTGTGATGGCCTTGATTATGATATTTCCGGCGCTTGCATTATATCTGCCAAATTTAATGAAATAAAAATTTTAAGACGTATTTTAAATGGCAAACTTACAAGTTAATATAGGTGGCTTAGAGCTTAAGAATCCTTTTGTGGTTGCGGCATCTGATATTGGATGCCACATAGGACAAATAAGGGAAGCTGAACATTATGGGGCTGCAGCTTTCATTATAAAAGGATGCATACCTCTATCCGGTGCAGCCGGGCTGACGAGAAAGCCCCGGTTTCGCGTAGACTTAAAGAAAGGAACGCTGAGTGCAATAGCTGGATTTCGGAGGCTTGGTTTGGAGGATGCTCAGAGGTTGATTTTAGAAGCCAAGAAGGAGACCAGGATTCCTATCGGGGCAAATATTTTTGTTATGCGGCCAACCGAAGAAGAAAAAGAGCTCGTAACAAAGGCTTCCAGGATACTGTTTGAAAGTGGGGCTGATTTCATAGAACTGAATACTACAGGTAATTTGCCTGTTCATTTTGGTGAGACTGAAGAGACGGCAAAATCAGGAGAGTATTTTCTTGATGAAACGGCAGCGAATTACCCGAGATTTGTATATGAAACTATTAGAAGCGTAAAAAAAGTTATCGATGTTCCAGTAATGGGGAAAATCGCTTATGAAAATTTAAATGTGCCTTCGTTAGTCAAGGCAATGGAGCGAGCAGGTGCTGACATTATTGATATAGGCAATGCTGGAATGGGTGTAATGCCTTCAGCCATAAATATATACGATACCAATAAGATGGGGGAAGAATTTGTAAGCGCAGATAAGAATTTAGCCCTGTGCCTGACAGGGGATCCCTTAAGAATAATAGCAGAGGGTTACGTAATGAGATCTGCAAGATCTTTGGGTACACCAATACTGGGATGTGGCGGCATAATGAACTGGAAACATGCCGTGGAAATGATCATGTGCGGTGCATCCGCAACCGCGATTTGCACGGCTTTCATGATCCATGGTTTCGGTATTTTAAAGGATATGCAAAAAGGATTGAAAAAGTTCATGGATGAGAGCGGCTACAGTTCCATTGAAGATTTCAAGGGGGTTTTTTTAGACAAGTTCGCACTAACGCCTTCTGAAATAACGGTTCTTGATGCTGTAGCCAGCATTGCTGCTGAGAAATGTAATGGTTGCGGCTTATGTACAAAGCCAGCGCACTGCGGTCTCGAGAGGAGGGCTATAAGCCTCGTAGGCGGGAAAGCGATTATTGATGATGAGTCACAATGCCTCGGTTGTGAGACATGTGCAAGCGTGTGCCCTGTTGATGCCATAACTATGATCCTAAAAAAGGAAAAATAATGTCAAAAAATTCGATATTGAATGATCTTGAATATGATAAAACATCAGGAGCCTTAACCTATAAGGGTGTGCGATATCTGTTAATCAGGCCTGAAACTATTATAGCCTTTCAAAAAGAGATGGAAAAATCTTTAGGAGAAAAAGCAAAGGAAGGGTTCTATCAAGGAGGATTCAGGGGCGGATACCTGTCTTCAAAAAAATATAAAGAAGTTTTCAAGTTCTCAGACAAGCAGATCATAGAATTCATGATGAGAATGGGAACTGAAATAGGATGGGGTTGTCTCACTCTTACCCATTTTGATGTTGAAAAAGGAATCATCCGTGTTTCAGTGGAAAATTCTCCTTTTGTCAGATCTTATGAAAAATCATCAAAAGGGACCTGTGATTTAATTAGAGGGGTTGTTGGTGGAATGGCATCGGTAATTTTTAATCAAGACAGTACTGCCTCTGAAGTTGAATGTGTTTCAAAAGGTTTTGACAGGTGTGTATTTATTGTGGATTTAAAATTAAACACAGTCGAATTTTTAAATGGGAAAAAAATACTGGCTGTTGATGATGAACCTGATATTCTTGAATCAATTATAGAAATACTGGATATGTGTATTGTGGATACTGCCCTTGATTTTGAAACTGCAAATGACCTTCTGCAAAAAGAGACATATGATGCGGTTGTTCTCGACATAATGGGTGTAAACGGATATGAATTATTGGAAATTGCAAAGAACAAAAATATTCCCACACTGATGCTCACCGCCCATGCCCTTAATCCTGAAAATTTCATCAAATCCATCAAAAAAGGGGCTCAGGCTTATATCCCAAAAGAAAAACTATTGGAAATTAAAACTTTTCTGAATGATATTTTAACGAACCATCAGGAAGGTGGTCACAAGACAAACAGATGGTTTTTCCGACTCGAAAAATTTTTTAATGATAGATTCGGCTCTGACTGGAAGGAAAATGCAGATCCGGAATTCTGGAAAAAAAATAATTATATTTGATTACTATATAAAACTGAGGGATTTCACCCCCCGGGGAGAGGGGAACAAATGATTAAATCCATGAACATTGCCTGGTGGGTTCAGCGTTGGGCAGAACTTCACCCTGATAAGCCTGCCATTATATTTGAAGAACAGACAATCCGATATGGAGATCTTTGCAAAAGAGCAGACAGAACAAGCTGCTGGCTTCAGTCAATTGGTATTGAAAAAGGGGACAGAGTGGCTGTGATGCTTGATAACTGTCCCGAGTTCATAGATTTGTTTCTTGCATGTTCCAGGCTTGGTGCTATTTTTGTTCCCATAAATTTTCGTATAACAGCTTTGGAGCTGGATTATTTTATTAAAAATAGTCGCCCCAGGTTATTTGTCCATGGCGCCGATTTTACCAGTGTAGTAAATTCCCTTAGCCTTGGCAATTATCTGCCTCCAATTTTAATATATGTTGTGGGAGATGGTAATCATGATGACAATATTTTTAATTTTAATTCGGAGACTGTTAAATTTGACGGACAACGGGCCTTTCTTACAAGGTCTCTTGGTCCGGCAGATCCTGAAGAGCCGCAAGTGATCATGTATACTTCGGGAACCACAGGTCAACCAAAAGGCGCAGTCCTGTCCCATAGAAAAACTTTTTTTAATTGTTTAAACGCAGACATATTTTTCGAACTCCATTTCAGCGATATCATGTTGATTTTTTTACCGCTTTTCCATTCAGGCGGACTTTTCATCCAGGCATCCCCCATTTTTTATAAAGGGGCAACCATAATTCTTCACCGGAAATTTGATCCTTTAAAAATTTATCAAGATATTGAAAAATATTGTGTGACAAAATTTTTAGGAGTTCCTACAGCATACAGGGAATTGTTAAAGGTTGCCCCTGAAAATAGGGCAGACATCTCTTCTTTAAAGGTCTGTGCCGGGGGTGGCGAAAAACTGACGGAAGATTTGATTGAAAAATGTACGGATGCCGGTCTGGCATTCCGTCAAATCATGGGCCAGACAGAAACATCAATTCTTTTATGGGCTTCGGAAAAAGACCCCCTGAAAAAGCCGGGAACTGTTGGGCGGCCTGTTTTTCATGCAGAAGTCTGTATTCTTGATGACCTGGGAAAACTGGCAAAGCCGGGGGAAATAGGAGAGATCGTTGTCCGGGGGTCCATCATGATGAAAGAGTATTGGCAGGATCCTGTTAAAACGGAAGAGACCATAAAAAATGGGTATCTGCACACAGGCGATCTTGCCCGCATGGATGAGGAAGGTTTTTTCTATCTTGCAGGCAGGGCTGGGGATATGTATATAACAGGGGGGGAAAATGTATATCCCGCTGAAGTAGAAAAGATACTTAAAACACACCCCGATATTGAAGAGGTTGCGGTTGTCGGAGTTCCTGACGAAAAATGGGGTGAAACCGGACATGCGTTTGTGATAAAAAAACCTGGATCATCTTTAAGTGATAATGAGGTAATTGCCATTTGCCACGGAAAGCTTGCAAAATATAAATGGCCCAAAAAGGTGACCTTTAAAACGCAATTTCCCCGTACATCCCTTGGAAAAATAAAAAAAGCTGATCTGATAAAATCATAATTCCGTGTCCAACTTGCAGGCTTGTTCAAAAATGATCAGCAGAGATTTTTGACTTTGGAAAATACTACAATGATTAGATAACTTAAGGGAAAAAACGATGAAAACGTTGCGGATAGGGATTGATGTTGGAGGTACTTTTACAGATGTTGTAATGGTTGATGAATTGACCGGCAAATTCCATTATACAAAAACACCTACAACACATAGTGATTTAACCCAGGGCGTTCTTACCGGTTTGGAAGAGATACTCAGTATTGGTGGTGTTGTAATGGATGATATTGATTATGTCATCCATGGAACAACCATTGGAACCAATGCTATTATTGAAGGTAAGGGCGCAAAGGTTGGTCTTATTACAACGGCCGGATTTGAGGACGTTCTTGAAATCAGGCGTGTTGCCCGCCCACAGGAGGCAGCCTTTGATTTCGGTGCTGACAACCCTATGCCGCTTGTGCCAAGATTTCTCAGAAAAGGTGTTATAGAACGAGTTGACAGCAAGGGTAAAATATATACTCCTCTGGATGAAAGTTCAGTTCTTTCCGCCATCCAGGTTTTCAGAGAAAATAAAGTCGAAGCAATCGTTATTTCACTTCTTTTCGCTTTTTTGAATCAGACCCATGAAAAAAGAATTTCAGAAATCTGCAAAAATGAACTGCCAAATATTCCTGTTTCTCTTTCTTCGGAAATCTGTCCGGAATTTCGAGAATATGAGAGAACCTGTACCACGGTAATGAACGGATATCTCGGTCCGGTAATAAAAAAATATATGGACAAGCTTATTGATCAGTTGAAACATAAATACGGCAATGTGAATCTTCAGATTATGCAAAGCAGCGGTGGAACAATGGCAGCACATGTTGCTGGTGACCATGCTGCTCATCTTATTAATTCAGGCCCTGCAGGAGGAGCAATTGCAACGGCATTTATCAGTACTTTGACCGGTAATGAAATGGCCATTGGAGCGGATATGGGCGGAACGACTTTCGACATTTCGATTATCGACAAGAATCTTCCAAAGACTACTACTTGGGGAGGCGTGAGCAACTATCCAATCAGGCTCCCTATGGTGGATCTAAAAACAATCGGTGCAGGCGGAGGCAGTATTGCATGGGTTGATGTTGCAGGAGCACTCAATGTCGGACCAAAAAGCGCCGGCTCCAATCCCGGGCCTGCATGTTACGGGTGGGGAGGGGTTCTTCCGACTGTTTCTGATGCCAACCTGATACTTGGTCGATTAAATCCGGAATATTTTTTAGGTGGGAAACTTTCTCTTTTTCCTGAAAAGGCAACTAAAGCAATAAAAATACATGTTGCAGATAAATTAGGCATCAGTGTTGAAGCAGCTGCTGTCGGAATTCTGCGCATTGTTAACGCTAACATGGCAAAAGGAATCAGCAAGAATTCCGTTGAAAGAGGATATGATCTAAGAGAGTTCTCTTTGGTTGCAATGGGAGGAGCTGCTGCCCTGCATGCTGTGGATATCGCCAGGGACCTGAGTATGGCCAGAGTGATCGTTCCGCCAATGAGTGGTAATTTTTCAGCGGTCGGTTTTGTTGTGGCAGATATTCAACACGATTTTGTAAGAACCTTTATTAAAAAAGATTACCAGGTCAACCCGGATGAATTTTTAAACACATTTTTGACCATGGAGAAAGAAGCGTTGCTACAGATGAAAAAAGAAAATGTTCTTGAACAAAACATAGACCTGACATGGTCTGTAGATCTTCGATATGAAGGGCAATCATGGGAACTTAATGCTCCTATTGAACCGATAAAAAAAGTTGATAATGATTATATTAAAAAAATTGCTCTCAATTTCCATGAATTGCACCAGAAGGTCTATTCCTATTCTGAGCCACTTGAAGTTGTGGAATTTGTAAATCTGAGAGTAAGAGTAAAAGGAAAAAACCGGCCAGTTTCTTTTGCACCGGAAAAAGTAGAAATTACTCTTGTAGATAAAGGCTGGAAAGGTGAAAGAGAAGTGTATTTTGAAAACAATGGTTGGGGAAAAACACCAGTTTTTGAACGGAAACTAATGTCTGCCGGGAGCAAAATATTTGGCCCTTGTATTGTTGAGGAGACAATCTCCACAACACTCATTCCTCCGGGCTCTTTTGGAATTATTGATGAGTTTGGAAATATCATAATAGAATTTGAACACGAAAGTCATTAGAGAACAGGGAGGAAACCATGAAATACAAGGCAGATGCTATAACCATGCAGGTCATACGATACGGATTAGAGGCTGTAGCAGACGATATGGGTTATAACCTGATGAGGATGGGACGAACAACAATCGTCAAAGAAATTATGGATATAAACTGCGGTGTATTAGATGCTGATGGAGGTATTCTTGCCCAGGCGCATCTTTGCCCTCTGATGATATTCAGTCTTCCGGAAACCGCAGTTAATATGATTAAAAAAGTTAAAGAGTTTAATGACGGAGATATAATTATCTGTAATGATCCATACCTTGGCGGGCAACATCTTCTTGATGTGCAGCTTTTATCACCTGTGTTGGTGGGGAAGAAAGTGGTTGCTTTTGTGGCCAATATCGCTCATCAACTTGATATGGGCGGAGCAGTGCCCGGAGGTGTTGCAGGCGGATTAACTGAAATTTATCAGGAAGGTCTTCGAATCCCTTTTGTTAAGCTCTATCAAAAAGGAAAGGAAGATTCTCAAATTTTTGATCTGATTTCAAATAATATCCGGATCCCTGAAAAAACTATGGAGGACATAAGAGCCCAGGCCGCAACAACAATGATCGGAGTTGAGAGGATTAAAGCTTTGATAACCAAATACGGTCTGGATATTTTTCAAGAATGTACAACAATGCTTTCTGATTATACTGAGAAAAAAGTACGTCACTTTATTGAGTCAGTTCCAGATGGTGATTATACTGGTATCGATTATTTGGATGATGACGGATGTGTCGACATCCCTGTGAAAGTTCAAGTGAATATCCATATAAAAGGCGATGGAATGAAAGTTGATTTTGAAGGCAGCAGCCCTCAAACTAAAGGTAATGTAAATTCCCCCTGGTCCTGTACCAAGGGCGGCGTTTTTTACACCATGGTGGCAATAATTGACCCGTATATGGCGCTGAATTCAGGGACGTTCAGGCCCATTGAAGTGTCCAGCAGGGAAGGCCTGATTACAAACCCTCTCCTCCCAGCCGGTGTCACAGCCAGAAGCCAGACCATGACTAAAATTGTGGAGGCCATGTTAAGGGCTATGAGCAAAGTTGTTCCCAAACGGGTCCTTGCCGGCAGCCATGGTCAAGCCTGTACAAACAATTTTACCGGGATTCATCCGGAAACCAAAAAACGTTTTAGTTATATTGAAATTCAAGGCGGCGGCGGCGGTGCAAGACCGGATAAGGATGGACCTGATGGACAGGATTTACATCTTGGCCGCTTCATGAATACGCCTGTTGAGGCGGCAGAACTGGAATATCCTGTAATGATAGAGCGGTATGAATTTATTAAAAATTCAGGAGGAGCAGGAAAATACAGAGGCGGGGTTTCCACCCGCAGGGATATCAGGTTTCTTACAGATGTGACCTGGGCACGTTATTCTGATCGTCAGAAATTCAGGCCTTTGGGTATTTTCGGCGGCAAGGATGGCAGCATGAGCAGTCTTATTTTGAATCCCGGAACTCCAATGGAAAAAAAATGCAAATCAAAGGGTGTAGGTCAAATTAAATCAGGTGATCTCCTTAGTATACGGTTGCCGGGAAGTGGGGGGTATGGACCACCCGAAGAAAGGGATCTGGAAGCAGTGCGGCAGGATGTGATTAATAATAAAATCAGTATCCAATCTGCTCTGAAAAATTACAAAGTGATTCTGGATAAAAATCTTAATATAGATAAACAAGCCACTGAATCTCTTCGATTTAAGTGCAGGGAAGAATCCGAATAAGCTCAACCCAATAAATATTACTAAGACAATATGAAAAAGGATCGAAGCAATTACGTCCGGCATAAGCTTTTTAACTCAAGCAATCATAGGCCAGTTCTTTGCATCGTGAAGTTGCTAAAAAAATGGGATACTTTTTAGAAAAATAATTCTTGACATTGAACAATTGCATACCGTACACTGTATACGAATTGTTATTGCAGCTGACCTTATTTGTTTTATAAATGGAGAAGTTTATGGAACCTTGCAAAAATCGTAATGCTTTACCTGCTAAACACACAACTGCTACGCCTCTTCTCATCTACTGGCCTGCCCTGAATGCTGTCTGACACAGATTAAATTCGTAGCGGTTGGTCATTCTCCATCATTGTTAGTTATTTTATCGCTTTATTGCAGTGATGCGATCTTTAATCCTTTTGACTTAAAATTTTGTTGAGGATCTTATAATGAAAGAAGAGTTTTTATTAGGAAACGGCGCCATCGCTCTTGGGATTTTAGAGGCCGGCTGCCAGATCATGACCTCATATCCCGGGACCCCGTCTAGCGAAATCCTTCCCGAGGTTGTCCGGTTTTCCAAAGCTTATAACCTGAACACCAGCATTGAATGGTCTATTAATGAAAAAGTCGCCTTTGACAATGCTTTTGCTGCTGCTATATCCGGCAAAAGGGCTGCCTGCTGCATGAAAATGGTGGGCCTGAATGTGGCGGCAGACTCTTTTATGTCTGCGGCCTATATCGGCAACATTGGCGGACTTGTGATTATCTCCTGTGATGACCCTGGACCCCATTCCTCCCAGACGGAGCAGGATTCACGGCTAATGGCACGTCTGGGCAAAGTGCCAGTGTTTGATCCTTCAAGCCCTGAAGAGGCAAGGGAAATGATTAAGGTCGCCTTTGATATTTCCGAAGAATTCCAGGTGCCTGTGATGGTAAGACCTGCCATCAGGATCTGCCATGCACGGCAGAATATCAAATACGACGTTCTTGAGAGTAATTTGACCAAGGCTGAT
The DNA here is from genome assembly GCA_018812385.1 of Pseudomonadota bacterium. Classification (GTDB taxonomy): domain Bacteria; phylum Desulfobacterota; class Desulfobacteria; order Desulfobacterales; family Desulfobacteraceae; genus Desulfobacula. The sequence goes on along the minus strand of JAHJDU010000441.1, from coordinate 2,608 downwards.
TTTAAACGGGAGCCAAGTCGTTGGGCATCCACGCCAAAGTTCAGGTTTTTGCAGCACAAGGCATTGAATGAAAAACATGTGAAAATCAGTGAGAAATTCAATACCCTGACACCTTTTAATATGCATACACTTGAAAAGGGAAGATCCTATCCGTTTGGTGTTGTAACAGGTGGTGTTCCCTCAAGTGTGATTCAGGATATGTTTGAAGAATATGAAAGAGCTGATATCCCGATCCTGAAACTGGGTGCGCCCTATCCTTTCCCGGAAAAACTTAGCAGTGAATTCATGGATGCCTGTGACAAGGTATTGGTGATTGAAGAGACCGACACTGTGATTGAATATATGTTAAGGGATAAGCACAAAACCCTGGGACGACTCACGGGCCATGTGCCCATGGAAGGTGAGCTTGTGCCGGAAAAAATCGAAGGGGTGTTGAACAAGGCCCTTTTGGACTGCAAACTTTCTCCTTTGTCAGATCATGGCTGCGGCATGGAGGCCTTCGAGCTTGTGGGCGGTCTTGAGCTTCCCATCAGAAAACCGACCCTGTGTCCTGGCTGTCCCCACAGGGCATCGTTTTATTCCATCAGAAAAGCCCTGCCCAAGGCCATTTTCCCATCTGACATCGGATGTTACACCCTTGGCAGCAACCTGGGAGTTGTGGACACGGTCCTTGACATGGGGGCCGGGATTACCATGGCATCGGGATTCTGGAACGCCTATATCCAGGATGGTGTAAAAAAACCCATTGTGGCCACCATGGGGGACTCCACTTTTTTCCATTCCGGCACAACAGGCCTGATCAATGCGGTATACAATAATTCCAGGTTTATTCTTGTGATCCTAGACAACCATATCACGGCAATGACGGGCATGCAGCCGTCCATTACCCAGGGTAATCGTGTAGATGGCTCAAAAGGCAATGCCATTGCCCTCGAGACCATTGTCAAAGGATGCGGTATTAAATACTTAAAAGTAGTTGACCCTTTTGATACGAAAAATATGATCCAGACAATAAAGGATGCGGCAGATTATGTGAATGATCCTGACGGCGGCATTGCCGTGATCATTTCCCGCCACCCCTGCGTGATTGGATTCAGGGATGAGGCTATTCCTGAAAAGATCAAGGTAAAGATAACTGATGAATGTGATGAATGCGGATTCTGTCACACTCGATTTGAGTGTCCTGCCATGTATCAGGATAAAGAAAATGGAAAAACTGCAATAAACAAAGTGCTTTGTGCCGAGTGTGGTGTCTGTTTACAGATCTGCCCGCGGGATGCGGTTGAAAGAGCATAAAATATTTACGGAGAAAAACACTTATGAAGACGATCAATTATGTATTAACCGGTCTGGGCGGACAGGGAATCCTTTTTATGACAAAGGTATTGGCCACCACGGCTTTAAATAAAGGATATAATATTTTAGGCGCTGAAACCCATGGCATGGCTCAGCGGGGCGGGTCTGTTGTATCGCATTTAAGAATCGGGGAGGCACGATCCAGCCTTATCCGGGCCGGTGCAGCAGATTTTCTGTTATCCATGGACGAGTCCGAGGCCTATAGATATCTGCCATACCTGAAAAAAGGCGGAAAATTGTTTGCCAATGCATCTTCCAAACTATTCCCGGATGAGCGGGTGACAGCTTATCTTGAAAAAAATGATATCGAATCCAGGGCTATGGAAGCTGCCAAAAAAGCAATGGAACTCGGATCTCCCAGGTCAACAAACCTCGCTATGGTGGCTTTTTATGCAGCCTTTGGTTTCGGTCCTTTGAGTGCGGATGATCTAAGGGCCACAGTGGATGATATGAGTCCCGGACCTTTTAAAGAAAAGAATCTCAGGATTTTTGATGCCTGCTATGAGACCGGCAGAAAAATGGCAATGGCAAATTAGCTGAATTATGGCAATATTATACGAAATATATCTTGACACGGAAATATTGTATACAGTATACCGGATACAATATTTAAAGATAGTAAATTTGATATATTATATATGGAGAAATTTATGAAACTTTTTAAAGACCTAACGGTATTATCCCTTGAGCAGGCAACGGTTGCCCCCTATCTCACATACAGACTGGCTCAAGACGGGATGACCGTTGTAAAACTGGAACACCCGGTATACGGAGATCCCAACAGGTTCATCGGAGAAAACGTCCTGAAAGAAGAAAGAATGAACTCCTATTTTCTGTGCATCAATTCAGGAAAAAAAGCTTTGACCTTAAATATGGCTGATCCCAAGGGTCAGGAAATATTCAAAAAACTGATCCGCAAGCTTGATGTCGATATTTTTATCACCAACCAATTGCCGAAAAATTATGAGAAACTTGGTATTGCCTACGAATTAATGAAAGAAATCAAACCGGATATCATCTGGCTGGGACTTACAGGGTTTGGCCCTGATTCCAATGAAGGGGCGTATGATCCCATCCTTCAGGCAAGATCTGGATTGATGGAACTCACGGGCGAAGCCGCGGGCGACCCCCAGGTCTTAGGAATTCCGCTGCCGGACATGGGAACCAGTGAACACGGATACGGGCTTTTAATGAAAGCACTCTTTAAACGGGCTGTCACAGGAGCTGGTGCCCGTATTGACCTGTCCATGTT
>JAHJDU010000440.1 GCA_018812385.1 Pseudomonadota bacterium | reverse complement strand
GAAGGTCACACGTAAAATTGAGTGGGACCCTGGAAAACTTTTAACCTGAAGGTCACACGTAAAATTATACAAAGAGCAAAGCGGCATCGAACGTAATTTTGGTTTCCTTAAAGATCCCGTGATCATTAACAGTGTATTTTTGAAAAAGGCCACCCGGATTGAAGTGCTTGGCATGGTGCTTTTAATTGCCCTTTTAATCTGGCGGCTCATGGAAAGGTCAATGCGCCTGTATCTTGACTCCGAAGACATAACAATAACAGGATGGGTGAGAAGAAAAACAAAAAAGCCGACCTCCTTTATGATGTCTACAAAGTTTGTCTCTGTTCTTGTTGTTAAAGATGGCAGGCATAGACAGCTTGCCCGTCCTTTAAAACCTGTACAGCATGAATATTTAAAAGCGCTGGGTGTTTCTCCTGAAAACTTTGTCACGCCATAAAATGACCAAAAAAATTAACCAAATAAGTGTTCAGAGGGGTGCGGAATGTACGCCCGAAGAGAACGGCCCCCTTTCTTTCCTATGGACCTTTTTCCCCATTTGCCGTGCCGGATTGTGACATTGAGCAAAGAACGGGAACGTGCCGGATCAGATATAAATTTCTGATAAATCAAGAATCATATCCTGGGGCTCGGGTGGGTATTTAATCCTTCTTACTTCCGGTACAGGTCTGTGAAATCATCTATATAACAGAAATCTTTTCGCTCTGCTTCAACCTCATGAACAATACCAATATTATGAAGAATTAAAAGTTCTTCTTTAGTGTCCGATCCTTTTATCATATTGATGCCCGAGGGGGCCCATATGCCTGAATTACCGCAATAATCAAGCCCGCCAAGGCTGTGTTGTTGCCCAACAGCATTTGCAGCCATGACCCATACCTGGTTGTGACAGGCCAACGCCGGCAGCACTATATCCCATTGTGTTTTATAATAGGAATCCTCTTCTATTTTAAGACCTTTATACTCTCGTTTCCCCTGTTTCCTCCAGGCCGAATTTACGATGAGTGCATCCACTTTTTTCATATTGACAAGCTTCTGGGCAAGCAGGGGGAAACAGATATCATAACAGGTCAGGAATCCGAATTTCCCCCATGCTGTTTCCAGCACCAATGTGTCATTTATACCTGACGAGATATATTTTTTTTCAAGTCCGGGCAGAAAGGTCTTTTTATAGGTTCTGTCTTTATCAAAATAGTTCCCGGTGCGGTCCAGAACAATGCTGGTGTTGAAAAATTTATTAGTATCGTCCCTGTCTTTTATCAGGCCGTTAAATACAATGTACTGGAGGGTTTCGTTCACATATGACTGGACAATCTCATCAAGCCAGCCTGTCAAACAATCCAGGCAGGCCTTTTCCATATAGGGTCTGCATTCTTTTTCCGGTTCCCAGAAATATCCGGAGAGACAAAATTCAGGGAAAATCACAAGGTTTGTCTTTTTTTTAGAAAACAAGTCCAAAGCTTCAATAATTTTTTTTTTATTTTCACTTAAATTTCCGGCTTTTGAATTGATATTAGCAATCCCTATAGAAATATTATCTGCGTTTTCCGAGAAAAATTTTTCAATTAACATAATGATATCCTAAATATACCGTCATTTACCAATAATACATAAATTAATCATCTTATCCAGGTTTTCTTCCCGGTCAAAATCCAGGATCAGGTTTACCAGAGATTCTGCTTTGGTTTTCCCGAGAACAGGAGATACCAGCCATAAAAACTTGTTTGTAAGTTCCAGGTCTGTCGGGAAGGTACTGTTGGGATCCCATCTTGCCGACATCACGCCTGAGGAGAATATATTCCCTGTTATAGTCGTGATCTCGACTTCAGACTCGGCCTTGGCTGGGAATTCTTTCTGAAACCTGTCCTGGGCAATAATCCTGATTTTATCCATCATCCTGTGGATATCCTTTTCAAAAAGTCTTGGTGCAAGCACCTGACCGGGACCTACCTCTCCGTCCAGAAGGGCGGCAGCAATGGGAAATGCAATATTGTACTGAGCTTCTTCTGTATTTTTAGGATAACCCTTATTTAAGGCGGCTGATTCTTCAAATGTAAACACCTTGATCTGTTCTATATCTTCATAGTCAAGTCTGTGTTCCGCCATGATTTTCAAGGCACCGTCCACTCCGGGTTGAGCCCACCGGCAGGCGGAATAGGGTTTGAAATACAGGTTCATGATTTCATAGGATCGGCCTAAGGAGTTAATCCATTCTTCTTCCGGAGAATCATCAAAAATCGGGTTTATACCGGTAAAGCCCTTGTCAGCCATAATTACAGACATCATGGCCACCATACACCCCCACCCGATACTGTCTTTTCCCATGCCCGGGATTTCAATGCACTTCATCATAGGGGCAATGGGGGCATGGTATTCTGCCGCACCCAGGGCATGGCAAAGCTTTTCCCGGGTCAGGCCAAACAGTTTTCCAGCAGCTGCAGCCCCTCCAATGGCCCCCCAGCTTCCCGAGGAATGGTATGTCTCATACGTTGCATGCCGGATCAGTCCGGCCCGGATGGCCACTTCATAACCAACAACCAGGGCGGTTAAAAAATTTTGGCCGGTAATACCGGGTGTAATTTGCCCTGCGGCCAGCGCCACCGGAAGAATACAGGCACCGGGATGGCCTTTTATATTCCTGTACCCATCATCAATATCCAGGGCATTATTAGCAAACCCATTGGCAAGAGCTGCTCCTGAAGCCGATGTTTTACTCCCTTTGACCAGTATGGTGGCATTATCACCTTTGAACATTTCTTCAGCAAGGGAATTCATCATATCTGCGACAGGTGTCTGGTGTCCTGCTATAATGGCACCCAAAGCATCCATCAGGCATCGCTTTGCCTGATGCTGGACATTGTCGGGCAATTGAACCCAATCTGTTTCCATGATAAAATTTAAAGTGTTTGCATTATGTTCCACTAATAATCCTTATTTTACAAATATTAGATCTCAATTACTTTTTTTATTACCTGTCAGGATTTAATCACCCCGGAACGGACACCTTTAAGATACGTCATGCAAAAATTGTCCCTGCCAAGGAGCATATCTGCGGTTCTTATGGTTGCCATGATTTTGGAGTCCAGAGGATCAATAATGGCTGAATCCATGCCTGCATCCATCATCAACGTCACAAAGGTCCGGTTGATGATCTTCCTTTCCGGCAGACCATATGAGATATTAGAAAGTCCGCCAGTGATATGGACTTTTGGGTACTGCTTTTTGATCTGCCTTACTGCGTCCAGAACCATGTTGCCTTTTGTTGAATCTGTACTGATGGGCTGAACAAGGGGATCAATGTAAATATCATCCTGTTTCAGACCAATGGATTCAAGCTCTTTAACCAGTTTTTGAGCTCTTGCAACGATATCGTCGGAAGATAACGGCATACCGTCATCATCCATGCAGAGGGCAACAATTTTACACTCCTTTCCTTTCAAAAAAGGCATCATGGTGTCAAACCGGTCCTTTTCAAGACTGATGGAGTTGATCATGGGTGTTCTGTCCACCATGCCATAGGCCATTTCAAGGATAGCCGGATCAGGGCTGTCCAGGCATAGCGGCACTATGGCAACGGGTTGGATCGTATTCAGAAGCCATTTCATATCCTCCTTCTCGTGCCCGATCCTGGCACCGGCATTCACGTCAATAAAATCTGCGCCTGCTTCCTGCTGTTTTTTAACATCCTCCCGAATATATTCTGCGTCACGATCTGCGACTGCGGCCTGTACCTTTTTCCGGGATGTATTGATTCTTTCCCCGATGACTTGAAACATCTGTCTGTCTCCTTTTTTCAAAACTAATTAATCAGCGCCTTGGCACCTTTTGCAGCAGATCCGGCATCAGATGCAAAAGCATCGGCTCCGATATCGTCGGCAAACGCCTGAGTGACCGGGGCACCGCCTACCATGATTTTGACCTGGTCTCTTAACCCGCTTTCAACCACGGCATCAATGGTCTGTTTCATCATTGGCATGGTCGTGGTTAAAAGTGCTGAAAGGCAAAGTATGTTCGCATTTTTTTCCTTGATCATTCTCACAAATTCTTCAGGGGCTATATCCACACCCAGGTTATGGACGACCAGGCCGGCACTTTCCATCATCATGGCAACAAGATTCTTGCCGATGTCATGAAGATCTCCTTTAACTGTACCGATGAGCACACTTCCCCTAGACGAGGTCTCTTCGGCGCCCAGAAGGGGTTTAAGGATCTCAACACCTTTACCCATTATCTGGGCAGCCATAAGTACTTCCGGAATGAACATATCCTCATTCTCCATTTTTTCGCCAACAATATCCATTCCTGCTATCAATCCTTTATTAAGGATATCACCGGCAGGGATGCCGTTTTCCAGTGCATTTTTCACCAATTGAAGCAGACGTTGCTCATCAAGGTTAACCAAGGTGTCTTTTATTTCATTAAAATCATTCATGTTTATTTTCCTTTTTTTTAATAGTCTCTTAAACAAATACGTTAAACTGACTGTTTTTATTTTGAGGCTACAACACTATGTTGAATTTTTCTCTGATGGCCTTATCAACCTCTTCCGAAATATAAGACGGTTTGGGGCCAGCAAGCAGTTTTTTGGCAATCTTAAGTGCCCTTTGCCTGATATCAAGGCTGCCGTCCTGTTCCCATTTGTCCCGGCTTTTCCTGTCAGTCACGCCATTGCCGTTATAGTATTCTGTTCTCATATGGGTCATGGTATGGGGAGCGGTCATGAAATTTCCCCCAGGTCCGACTGAGTCGATCACTTCCAGGGCAAGGTGTTCTGCATCACAATCAATACCTTTGAGAACTTTGCAGCAATTACCTATGATTTCATCATCAATGACAAACTGCTCATGGGCAATGGTGAGCATGGATTCAAGCATGCCGGCACTGTGGTGGATATAATTGGAGCCTCCCATGGATGCAAGCAGTGCAGTAAATGCTTTTTCATACCCGGCCTGGGCATCCGGGACCTTGGAATCTGTAAGTCCTGATGAATTATAATTGGGAATTTTTATGTGATTTGACAATTGGTGGATGGCAGCATTCATCATGCCGCATTCCACAGCACCTCCTGAATATCCCATAGTTTTGAGATTTGCCATGCCGGGGATGCCGCCGTAAAGCAAGGGGGCGCCGGCGCGGGTCAACTGGCAGATTGTGATACCGGCAAGCTGTTCCGCATGGATCTGGGCCAGGGTGCCTGCCATGGTCAAGGGAGAAGTCGATCCTGCCATGGGCGCACATGAAAGCGCAACCGGGATGCGGTTGCGGTTTGCTTCCTGCATGATATGGGTAGACTGGGTACACAGCTTTAACGGGCTTATGGCAAAGGAGGTAATCACTGAAATAAAAGGTCTTTCCTGAAGCTTGTCCAGACCGCCGGCAATCAGGGACGCCATTTCAATGACATTATGCAGGCCTTTTTCATCATTCACCCCGGACATGACATGTTTTGAAGATGCTGCAAGGCAGGTATAAAACATATTGATATCATAGTCTTCTTCATCAATATCTGTGGGAATGCAGGGTCTTACCAGAAAATGGATATTGTCCAGTTGATCCACAAGCCGCGATACGTCATAAAGATCTTTAAGGGTTGTGGATCTGACGTCGCCGGTTTCAGGATCCAGAATCTTGATGGCCGCGCCCCCGGTCCCCAGATGGACACGGTTCTGGGTCAGATGAAGATCGTTCTTTGGATCCTGCCCGCAAAGAACAACTTTTTCAGGCGCTTTTGCCACCTGCTCAATAATCATTTCCCTTGGAAATATGATTATTCTTCTATCCCTGTCAATGACAGCACCGCCGTCTTCAAGCATTTGAACTGTATCTTCCAGTCCCAATTCATAAGTAATCCCTGTTTTTCCAAGAATCTTTAAAGATGCTTCATGTACAGTTTCTACCTGTTCCGGTGACAAGGGGCGATATTGACCGCCCTGTAAGCCCATTAAATTCATGGCAACCTCCTTTTAAGTTGTTTCTATTATTCTTAATTCCCAAAACCCTTTATTGTTTTGTCTATAAAATGTATTGGTTTCTTGTACAAATGACACGGTCTTGATCGTTTGTCAAGAAAAATGTAACAAAACCCATCAAAAATTTTAATCAATAAAAAACAAACCAAAACATGTTGACTTTTGTTTCTTGTATAATTACTTTAAAATCAAGACTGATTGAAATTCATTGCGTGTGCTTTTACAATAAACCCTTGAAAATACTTTTGGTTAACGATAAAAGAGAGGAAATATTCACTACCAAATGCTGGATATATATAAATGGATCTGTTAAACGATAAAACTAATGCTGAGGCAACATCAAAATATAATTCTGATATCGCTTTTTCAAAGGCAATTTCAAAAGCGTTTATCCAGGAATTGAAAGAACTGTTGCTCAGAAGATCCAAACACCTCCTTCCTTTTGATGAAGTCAAAGAAAAACTAGAACTCTGGCATGGAAGAGACATAGGCTTAACGTCTGTGCCACTGAATTCAATCGTCGGCAGCCAGGGCCGCTACAGAAATTTCTCAAGACATTTTCTTCCTTTGGACGAGAATTTAAGAAACAGGTGGAAACAGATAGAAACTGCTGTCGCATCAGGTAAAGATCTTCCGCCTGTCGAACTCTACAAGGTGTGCAATGCCTATTTTGTTAAAGACGGCCACCATAGAATTTCGGTTGCCAAATCCAAAAACAAGCACAGCATTGAAGCAAAAGTGTTTGAATATGACTGTGACGCTTCCCTGGATGACAAAACCGAGCTGGAGCAGATTGCCATCCTGGAAACCTATCACAAATTCTTAAAAGAAACCGGATTGAGATCGGCTCGGAATGTCGATCTTTACCTCACGGTACTGGGCGGCTACCCCATTCTCATGGAGCACATTCAACGTCATAAATTCTACCTTGAAAAAAAATCGGGCACTAAGATCAGCATCAAGGAAGCAGCTGTCTCATGGTATGATAAGATTTATTCCCCTATGGCGGATTTAATCCGGAAAAACGGAATCATATCTCAGTTTCCTCACCGGACAGAAGCAGACTTTTATATATGGATCACAAAATACAAGCGGCTCGTTTTTCAGGATATATTTGAACCGGAAAAAGTTGTACCAGATATTGAAAGCTATGCAAAAATATTTTCCAATCCCTTTCGGAAATTTCGGGGAAAACTCAGAAAACATTTTGGATTTGTAAAATACTAATCAGCAAGAAAAGCCATAATAATTAACACCTCACTCGATATGATAGTAGGCCATTTTGGAATAAAGGGTGCGACGGCCTATCCCAAGGATATCTGCTGCCTTTGAACGGTTTTCATTTGCAATATCAAGGGCAGTTTGAATGGCTTTTTTTTCAGTTATTTCCAAGGCTTCTTTTAGAGAAACCGGTTCTTCCGAGATTCCTATTTTTGTCGCAACGCTTTGATATGATGTTGGATTCAGGCAATCATATGTTATCACATTAGATTCGGAAAGAAGCACTGCTCGCTCAACAACATTCTTTAACTCCCGTATATTGCCTTTCCACGGAGATTCCTTGAATGCCTGAAGAACTCTTGGCTCGATTTTGACAATCTTCTTGTTATGCTGTTTGTTAAATTTTTGTACAAAATGACCGACAAACAATAGAATATCTTCGGGTCGTTGACGAAGAGGAGGCAGATACAAAGGGATGACAGCAAGACGATAATACAGGTCCTCACGAAAAGATCCATTGGAAATTTTTTCTTGAAGATCTTGGTTTGTGGCAGAAACGACCCTGACATCAATTTTAATGCTCTGGTTTCCTCCAACGGGTTTGATTTCAAATTCCTGCAATGCTCTGAGCAGTTTCACCTGGGTTGATAGTGTCATCTCACCGATTTCATCAAGAAAAACCGTGCCCCCGTGAGCATCTTCAAACAATCCCCGTTTTGCCCTGACAGCTCCTGTAAACGCACCTTTAACGTGGCCGAACAACTCACTCTCCAGCAAATTTTCCGAAAGCGCTCCACAGTCAATGGTAACAAAAGGACCATTGCTCCGGTCACTGATCTGATGAATATGATGCGCAAAAACAGATTTACCTGTACCGGTTTCACCTTCTATAATGATGGGTGCTTGGGAAGAAGATATTTTGTCGATTACCTGCATGACTTGTTTTATCTGGCGGTTATTGCCGAAAACCACTGATTGACTTTCACGTTCTGCTTCTTCCCTGTGGATACGTTCAAATTTCTTATGAATTTTTCCAAACTCAATGGCACGGCTGGCAATAATTTCAAGTTCCCTGGGTTTAAACGGCTTTGTAACATAGTGAAATGCTCCGATTTTTATTGCTTCAACCGCACTTTCTATGGAGCCTTGTCCGGTAATAATGATAAATGGCAAATCCTTGTCAACCTCTCTGATCATTTTCAGCAGATCAATACCACTCATTCCGTCAAAAGCCATATCGGAAATAACCAGGTCGTATTCTGTTTCACAAAGGGCTGCCCATGCCTTTTCAGTAGAATCAACAGCCGTTATCTTATACGCCTTTCTGGAGTAATAACGTTCCAGAAATTGCAGCATTTCCAGTTCATCTTCAACTATGAGAATTTTTTCCACCATTTAAGCATTACTCCTTTTTAGCTGCCGGTAACCTTACATGCATGACAGTTCCAGCCTTTTCAACAGATATGGGAATAATTTTTCCACCATGTTTTTTGATAATGTGATGGGCAACAAAAAGCCCGATCCCAAATCCGCGGTGCTTGCCGCTTGTAAAAAAAGGATCAAATATTCTTTCCACCTCTTTTTTTATAATTCCTTTGCCCGTATCTTTTATCCAGGCCTCAACAAATAATTGTCCTTCAATGGTTTTATGTTCTATTTCAACATTGATTTTACCTCCGGTGCCTGGAATGCTTTCAATTGCGTTAAGCAAAAGATTGATAAAAGCCTGCTGCAAGCTGATTTCATCTCCATATACAAAATATTGGCAGGATGGAAGGTCTTTATGAATTGAAATATTCTTTAATTTCGGCTTGATAAAATGGGTGCACACTTCTAACACATCGGCAAGATCAAGATTTTTAAAGGCATCCTCTTTAAAAGATGCCTGGGTCAGAAGGCTTTCTGTAATTTGCCCTGCCCGTATGGCATTTCTCTGTATTGAATGCAGACTTTCGTTGACTTCTTTGGGGTCCAGTTCCCCACTGATGATATCTTCGGTATGGGCCAGTATAATGCCTATGGGATTATTGATTTCATGGGCCAGGCATGCTGACATTTTTCCTATAATAGCAAGCTTCTCACTCTGGACCAGTTCCTCCTCCAGTCGTTTCCGCTCAGTGATGTCACGAACAAAACAACAGGCAAGCTGTTCACCCTCTCTTCCAAGTCTAATTGTTGCAGCAATCATCTCAACACGAACCAACCGGGAATCGGAAGATGTAAGCATTGTTTCATTGGAACCATAACCGGTTTTAAACAGCATTGTAAGAAAATCCGTCATCCCTTGAATGCAGGACGGATCAACAATAGACTCCATGTAAAGTTTTTTTTCATAATCACGGTCAATGGAAAGCTTTTCATAGGCAGTTTTGTTGGCATGGTGTATATATCCTTGCGGATTGATCAAGAAAACCATATCCGGCGAGGATTCGATAAGTTCCCTGTAACGCTGTTCCGATATGTATAGATCCCTGGTAATGCGGGCAACTTGAGATTTAAGCACATAGTTCCATATTAAGAAACCTATCATAAGTATGAATAAGAAAAATGCTCCGCCTAATAAATATATTCTGTATTGTGACCAGACAAAAGCCCAGTCCCTGTTGCTGAACCACTTTGCTTCGATTTTTCCAAGTCTTCCGTCACTGATGGCCATTCCAAGCCCGACACTCAATTGTTTTAGAAGATTGGTATTACCTTTAGAAACAATGATGGCCAGCGGGAGCTGCCCCATGGTCACCCCGACCTGGCGGATATCGGTCAGCTTGTGTTTTTCAACCAGATATTTGACCACTCTTTCCGAAGTACTGATCATAATCTGTGCATGGTTATTGTCCAGCATCTGTAATGCTTCCAACAAGCTCCTAGCCTGTACAACAGTCAAATCTTTCCAGTTAAGGCCCAAATCCATATACGGCTGACCTCTTACCACTACCATGGTTTTTCCGGTAAGGTTATCTTCTTTTATCGAATCATTTTCCGATTTTTTAACGTAAAAAAAACGCTTTACGAAAACGCTGAGTTCAAGATAATCAAAATCCTGCTTTAATTTTTCCGACAAGACCATACCACTGACAACATCAATTTCACTGGAACGAAGCGCGGTCAGTAAATCTTTCGGATCACCCACCAGAAATCGTACATTTCTATGGTTCATATCACTGATGGTTGTGATAACATCAACGGCATAACCTTGGACACGATAATCCCCTTCAGCTTTGAAAGAAAATGGTGGGAATCCGATTGGCACGCCGATACGAAGCACCTTTGAATCATTGCAAAAACCTGTCTCGGGCTTAAAAACAAAAAGCAGGAAAATGATTAACATGCCCAGACATTGATATATTTTGAACCTTTTATCATCCATGATATTTATTTAATTGTAGCAAGTTCCATACCCTTTAATTCAAAATAATATTGCTGGTACAACTCCCCGGCTAAAATATCCTCAAACATCTGATTTCTGTTATTATCCTGTCTTCTGTCTGTGCCAGAACAGACACAGACCACGCTCAGAGTGTGCTAATATCGGCACTTGCAGTATACAAGACATATCTATTATCAAGCAACAATTATAAGCAATATTCCTGTTTTTAAAGCGTATATTGAAAGTGGCATGTTTCTTGATAGAGTATCAATATGTAATATTAATCCATTGGGATACTTTCCCGGCTTTGCCATACCAAGGCTGAGAAAGTGTAATTTACAATCAAACACAACATGGAGGCAACAGGATGCAATTGAAAAAATTAAACATTATTACCCTTTTACTGGCTTTGACCATGGTGGTCATGCTGACATTGACACCCGGCACAGCAAGTGCTGATAACAACCCTGAAAAGGTTACTGTTATTTATGGCGGCTCTTCCTGGCTTGGACATTACCCGGCCTGGGTCGGCATGGAAAAAGGGTTGTTTCAAAAACACGGCTTAGGGGTTTTGTTTCAAAATTTTTATGCTTCATCCGGGCGCATGGGGTCACTTATTGCGGGTGATCTTGACGTGGCTTCAACCGGCAGTATTTCAGCGATTGCATTGATGGCTACTGGCAACAAAAGTTTTCTGGCCTTTGGCACACCAGATTCCTACGCAACAGTAGAAGGAATAATTGCAAGGGACGGTATCAATTCCTTGAAAGATCTTAAAGGTAAAAAGCTTGCTGCTCCTTTTGCATCCAGCGCCCATGTCCTGGTATTGGATTTACTAGAGCAGGCCGGATTGGACCCTGAAAAAGATCTTACCTTACTCAACCTGAAAGTAAATGAAATGCCTGCTGCCATGAGTTCCGGCGAGATTGATGCTTGCGCTGCCTGGACACCCCATTTTAACAAACTTCTTAATATGAAAGGCAACCATCTTCTTGCCAATGATACTGCATTCAGTTTATATAAAAAATATAAGCTTGGCCCCGGCCCTGATCTGCTTGTGGTTCGCAAAGACTTTGCCGAAAAATATCCCAATACATGTAAAGCTTTTGTCAAAGGTTATTTTGAAGCGATTGACATGTTGATTAACAAACCTGAAGAGTGTGCTCAAGTACTTGTCAAGCTGACCAACCTGAATATGGAAGACCAGATGACTGTACTCAAGGACATTGAATGGATTCCGGGCAGTAAACAAAAAGCACTCATGAGTGATCCCGGAGATTTTGTCAGAGGGATGCAAAAACTTGGAGATTTTCTCACCAGACATGGACAAATCGATCAGTCACCTACGGTTAAAAACTGGGTTACAACAGACATGCTGCCATAAACAGACATGAATGATCAGGCATACCTTGCGAATAAAAATCTTCCCATTGAAATATTCTTAAGGTGTGTCTGATCAAGACCAAGGAGTTAAAACCAAATGAATAAAGAAAACCATTCAAATAAACCGATTGTTATAAGCATCATCTCTCTAACTCTTTTTCTTGTCATCTGGGAAATTGTCTGCAGAGCCGGTTTGATTGACCCGATCTTTATGCCGGCACCCTCCAAAATTTTTGCAAGAGCTGTAAAACTTATTGGTAATGGCGACCTTGTTAAGCATACCCTTGCTTCAACCCGGCGCGTGATGGTGGGATTCATGATTTCATCCATGGTGGCTATTCCCTTTGGAATTTTTCTTGGTTCATCACGGATATTTATGGCCATATGTGATCCTTTTATTTCACTGTTGCGCCCCTTGCCGTCCATGAGCTGGATACCGCTTTCCCTTCTCTGGCTCGGTATTACGGAAACACAAAAATACTCCATAGTATTTATGGGGTCTTTTGCACCTTCTCTTTTATATATTATTGAGGCCACGAAAAGTATCGATCCCTTACTGATCAGAGCGGCACGTAATCTTGGAGCCTCCAAGCTGGATGTAATGCGTGAAGTTATCTTGCCGGGCTCACTTCCCCAGATTATTTCAGGTCTGAAAGTAATGCTGGGGATTGCCTGGACATGTATAATCTCTGCAGAACTGGTAGCGGCCCGTGAAGGGTTGGGGTTTATGATTATGAACGGAAAGGAATATTTTCAAACCGATACGGTTATGTTAGGAATGGTGATGATCAGCCTTACCGTTATGGTCATTGATGTTGTTTTTAAAAAATTCGAAAGGAGACTGCTGCCGTGGACACGTTAAACGGCCAAAGCAAAATTTGTGTTAATAATGTTACCAAATGTTTTTCCAGCAAACAGGGTGAAGTAACTGCACTTAAAGACCTGTCCTTAGACATCAAGGATGGAGAGTTTCTTGTTGTTGTCGGTGCATCCGGATGCGGGAAGACTACTTTGATTAACATGATAGCGGGGTTTGATACCCCTAGCAGCGGAGAGGTCCTTCTGGACGGAAAACCGGTCATCGGCATAACACCGGAATGCGGAATGATTTTCCAGCAATACGCTTTATTCCCCTGGAAAACAGTGCAGGAGAATGTGGAATTCGGACTGAAGATGAAAAGAATTCCAAAATCCGAACGAAAGGCCATAGCTGCTAAATTTATTGATCTGGTTGCACTCAATGGCTTTGAAAAAAACTATCCCCACCATCTTTCCGGTGGTATGAAGCAGCGGGTTTCCATAGCACGGGCTCTTGCAAACGACCCGGAAGTCATGCTCCTTGATGAACCTTTTGCAGCCCTTGATGCAATGACACGTCAGGTTCTCCAGGAACAGCTGGTCCGCATTTATGAAAAACATAAAAAAACCATCATATTCATCACCCATTCCATAGACGAAGCCTTGCTGCTGTCGTCACGAATTGTTGTAATGACTGCAAGACCGGGCCGCATTGCTCAGGAAATTATAAATGATCTTCCTCACCCGCGTAATGCCGATGTCCAGCTCTCAGATAATTATATGGCACTCAAACGAAAAATCTGGAGTAGTGTCCAAGCTGAAGTTCTAAAAAGCATGGAAGTGGAAACGAACTAACACCCTGCATTTTCCGCAGGTTTCTTTTTTCCCGCGATCAGAACGAAGAAAAATATTAAGATTTTCTGCTGCTTCAAAAATAGTCAGTCCTTTTTGAGACTTTCCTTTTATATTGAGCGGATTAAAAGAAATATCATAGATTTTAATCATAGATGAGTTTTTCTATTCTTTATATGCATTATTTTGAAATCGATAGGAGATATGATCTTTTTCAACAGAATTCTAATAGCTAAATAAAATGTCATTTTCCAGATAGGCCTGTTCAAGTTTTTTCTGATGTTCTTTAAGCTCCTCTCCCATATCTGCCGCCATTGTATGGACAAGATAATTAATGAGGCTGATCAGGGAGGCTGGATTTCCAAGAAAAGGGATTGTTTTCAACGGTGCGATAAGGACATGATCGCTGAACGGGATCAGAGGGCATGACGAACTGTCTGTCAACAGTATCATTTTCAGGTGATACCGATTTACAAGCTTTCCCATTTTAATTAATTCATTTGGATATCTTGAAGTGGCAATAATGACCACAACAGATTTTTGAGAAGCAAATATCAACCGGTCAATGGTTGTTCTGTCACTCCCTTTAAAAATATTCACATTCTGCCTTATTTTTGCCAGGATCCAGCCCATGTAATATGCCGGTGCATAAGAAAGCCTAGAACCGATAATATTGACGGCTTCTGAATCTTTTAAAATTTTTCTGATTTTTTTTACTTCTGATAAATCAATATTTTTACTCATGGCCCTGATGCTTTCAATATCCTGGTTGATTATTCTTTCAAGCTCCGCATCTTCGCTGCCTATAACAAAGCTGGAAAGCCTGTTTCTTTCAATCAACGTAAGTTCGAGATCAATGAACTCTCTTAAGTCCTTGATAAACAATGCATAGCTTGCATAATTTAATTGCCGAACGAATCTGACAACCGTGGCTTCGCTGACACCGACGGCTGCACCAAGATTTCTTGTTGTCATAAAGACGGCTTTTTCCGGGTTAGACAATACAAATTCTGCCAGCATTTTCCCTTTGGAAGTTAGTTCAGAATAGCGGGCATTGATAATTTTATTCAAAGAAGTTTTTTTTTTATTCATTGGTTTCCTCGTATATTAAAAAGTTAAAGCTTGCAAAACTTGTTACATTCTCATGTTAATTTGTCAAGTTTTTGCTTTTTTTGACGCTTTAGGTTATCAAAATTCATTAAATAAATTAATTTTTATAACTGCCTTTTGATATCTGTTGTTTATTTGATAGTTTGGTGATT
>JAHJDU010000439.1 GCA_018812385.1 Pseudomonadota bacterium | reverse complement strand
CCTGATATTGCCAGTGTTAAAAAGTTTAATGCCAGACTGGATGCCATTGGAAATATTAAATCTGACGGCCGTCCAATACTTGGGCTGGATGCGGCAGATCTGCTCAGGATCATGCTGGATATCAATGATAAAGGTTTTTTTGTGCCGGCACACATCTGGACACCCTGGTTTTCCATGTTTGGATCAAAATCAGGATTTGATTCCATTGAAGAGTGTTTTGGTCCATTAAAGTCCCATATCTTTGCAGTTGAAACAGGGTTATCTTCAGATCCTCCCATGAACTGGCGAATTAAAGATCTGGATAATGTCAGGCTGATATCTAATTCCGATGCCCATTCACCCGGGTACCTGGGGCGCAATGCCTCTGTCTTTAATACAGACTTAAGTTTTTTTCATATTTGCCAGGCCCTTGAAAAAAATGATCTTGAAAAATATAAGGGCACCCTGGATATGTACCCCCACCAGGGCAAATACCATTATGACGGCCACAGAAAATGTAATATCTGCCTGAATCCTGCTGCCACAGCCCAGATTGACGGCATCTGCCCGGAGTGCGGCAGAAAAGTGACCTATGGGGTATTAAACAGGGTTCAGGAGCTTGCAACAAGGCCGGAAGGGTATGTGCCTGAAAACCGGCACGGGTTTAAAAGCATTATTCCCCTTGTTGATATTCTTTCGGAAATTTTTGAGGTGGGCCCTAAAACCAAAAAAGTGACAGGCTATTATAACAAAGCCATTGAAGCCCTGGGACCTGAGCTGGGGATACTTTTGGACAAATCTGCTGAGGAAATAGACACTGCCAATGTGCCGCTACTGGCAGAAGCCATAATGAAGATGCGGACCGGGGATATCAATATCGATCCGGGATATGATGGTGAATTTGGAAAAGTAAACCTTTTTTCAAGACGGGAAAGAGAAAGGTTAAAAGGAGAAAAAAATCTTTTATTTGACCTTCCTGCCCAAGGTGCTGAATCAAGAGAAACAAAACTTGTTGCAAAAAAGAATATTCAAAAAAAGAGCGTCAAAAAAAAACAAAATACAGAACTGGCAGTTAACCCCAAAGACCTTTTAGACGGGTTGAATCCCGGGCAGAAGAAAGCAGTTGAATCATCTGCCAGGGCAATGGTGATCCAGGCCGGTCCAGGTACAGGCAAGACCCGGACCTTAACCGTAAAGATTGCGTATCTTGTATCAGAAAAAAATATTGAACCAGGCAATATCCTTGCCCTGACCTTTACCAACAAGGCGGCAAGACAACTGGAACAAAGAATAGACCAATATGTGCCTAAAACAAAATCCCCTGTGCTGGCAGCAACCTTCCATTCCTTTTGCCTTAAGCTTTTAAAAGAGTATAAGGGCTTTAATGCCGCCATTGCCGATGATTCGTTGAGGATTTTTTTGATCAGGGAAGCCATTGGGGAAGATGTTAAAAAGGGGATGATAAATAAAGTCGATCAATTTATCTGCCTTTGCAAACAGAATTTACTGGGCCCTGATGACGATCTTAAAAACCTGATAACCGATTTTGAGCCAGGCTTTTTTAAAAATATTTATCAAGCCTTTCAGGCCCTTTGCCAGGAACAGAATGTGGCAGATTTTGAAGACCTGATTTTAATGACAGTCAAAATGTTAGTCAAAGAAGAAGGGATATTGTCAAGTGTCCGGAAACAATATCGATATATTTTTATCGATGAATACCAGGACTTGAATTTTGGCCAGTATGAGCTTGCAAAGATGATTTCACAAGGTAACCATATCGTGGTGATTGGTGATCCTGATCAGTCGATTTATGGGTTCAGGGGATCGGACAATAAATATTTTAACCGGTTTTCAGATGATTTCCTGGGATGTGAAAAGATTATATTATCGAAAAATTACAGATCCACCCAGACCATTCTTGATGCTTCTTTTCAAATGATCAATAAGTCTTTGGACAAGGATGAAAAAGTAAAGATTTTTTCAGATGTGGAAAGTACAAAAAAACTCATTATCAAAGAGACGGCCAGTGAACAGGCTGAAGCCGTTGCCATTGGTAAGATGATTGAAAAACTTGTGGGTGGGATTTCTTTTTTTTCAATGGACGCAGGCAAGGTGGATATGGATAATCAAAAAGAGTATTCCTTTGCAGATTTTGCCATCCTTTGCCGAACCAGAAAACAGTGCGAGACCTTTATCAACGTGTTTGAAAAAGAGGGTATCCCTTTCCAGACAGCCGATAAAAAAAGTCTGTTTGAAATCAATGGTATTTGCCAATTGATAAGTCTTTGCCGAATTATGGCAAAAAGTGAAAGTTTTCTTGATATGGAAAGTATTTTTCATTATTTTGGCGCAAAATTGGATAAAAAAGAAAGGGGAAATTTTTATAAACTTTATAAAAAATCCTGTGCCTTGAATCAGGATACCATGGAATTCTTTGGCCGGGCAGATACAGATATCAGTGGAATCAAAGAGACGTCAAAAACAAAGATTAGCACCATTGCCAAAAAGCTCAGGGATTTTGGCGAGGAGATCAAAAATTGTGATAATGAAACCGCTATAAGAATTGTTTGCAGTAAAACAGGCCTGCAGGATATCATTGAAAATAATGATAAAACAAAGCAGGCTTTTGAAAAAATAATATCTATTGCCCGGATTTACAATGATTTAAAGGGATTTTTGGATGCAATCGCCTTAAACCAGGATGCAGATGCAATAGGGTTTAATATGGAAAAAGTATCTTTGATGACCATGCATGCGGCCAAAGGACTTGAATTTCCTGTTGTATTTGTAGCAGGATGTGAACAAGGGCTTGTCCCCTTTGCAAAGGACGGCGAAAATATTGATGATCTTGAAGAAGAACGTCGCCTGTTCTATGTTGCCATGACAAGGGCCATGGATATTCTTTGTTTGACTTATGCAAAAAAAAGAACCATATATGGCAAAAGTTTTAAAAGACAACGATCTTTTTTTATTGAGGATATTGAAAAAAGGCTGACACAGGTTGAGAAAAGTCCTGTCTTTTTGTCTATAAATAAAAAAGAAAAGCAATTGGAACTATTTTAAGAACTAGTTCGGTTAAACATTTAATTTGATTAAACTAAGAGCGATACGAAAATAATGGAAAAGATGATATATAGAAAAATTGAACTTGAAAACAACCACACCCTTGTCCTATTAGATTTGTCACGAAAAATTACTCCAGATGCCTATGTGGTGATCATGAAAGCAAATATTGAAATTAAAATTGAAAAAGAGCTGTTTTTTGATGATCCCCTGTCTGATTTTAAATTTCAAGATATTCTGGCAAAGCTGGGTGATAAGGTAGTCTATGAATACAAAATTGAACGAAATTTTATCATGGATAAAGACAAGGAACGGGTGTTTGAAGCACTGGTTAAAACCTTTCTGGATAACCTGGGACAATATGTTGCAAAGCCAAATTTCCCAGGAAAATTTATTCTGAAGAAATATAAAGACAGGATAAAAAAACTGGATAAAAAAGTCTAAAAAATGTTAAAAAGAATCGGCATTGTTTTATTGATAGTTTTTAGTATTTTAGGCGTGGAAAGGGCCTTTGCCGATATTTATATGTATATTGACAGCCTTGGCGTAGTTCATTTTACTAATGTGCCTACATCATCGAAATACAAATTATACATTAAAGAAAAACCCAAAAAACCTTTGCTCGGGATCAGCACTGAAAAATATGATGATGTGATCAGGAAAGCACACAAAAAGTATGGAGTGGACTTTTCTTTGATTAAAGCCGTGATAAAAGTGGAATCAGATTTTAATCCAGAGGCTGTATCAAAAAAAGGCGCCAAAGGGCTCATGCAGATTATGCCGGACAATTTTAAATCCCTTGCTGTGAAAGACCCGTTTAATCCTTTCCAGAATATCATGGGTGGGGCTCTTTATCTTCAGCAGCTTTTAAAGCGGTATGAAAATAAACTGCACCTGGTCCTTGCAGCCTACAATGCAGGACCCGAGGCAGTAGATAAGTATAAAAAGATTCCACCTTATGAAGAAACTCAAAATTATGTCAAAAAAGTAATGGAAACATACAGCCAGTATAAAAAGTCTTAATTTCTAAAAGTCTTTTTGAATTTTTCTGATGAATTTTATCAACCTGTCTCTCATGTCCGGTCTTTCAAGGGCAAACGCCAGGTTGGCCATTTGAAACCCTACCTTGTCGCCGCAATCAAACCGCTGTCCATTGAACTTATATCCATAGATCGGCTGTTCCTTAAGAAGGGTTTTCATGGCATCAGTGAGCTGGATTTCTCCACCAGCGCCTTTTTCTTTTTTCCCTAAATATTCAAAAATTTTAGGGGTTAGTATATAGCGGCCGACAATGGCAAGATTGGATGGGGCCTCTTCAGGTTTTGGTTTTTCCACCATATCGTTGATTTTAAAAATATCTTTTTCCAACTCTTGGGCATCAAGGATACCGTATTTATCTGTCTGGTCTTTTTCTATTTCCATGACTGCAGCCATAGAAGCTCTTAACCGGTCGAATATTTTTACCATCTCAGAAAGGACGGGTTTGTCCGTCTGGATAAGGTCATCTGCCAAAAGTACGGCAAAAGGCTCATCGCCCACAATATCCCTTGCACACCAGATGGCATGACCCAGTCCTAAAGGTTCATGTTGCCGGGTATAAATAATGGTACCTGTTTTTGGAACAAGTTCCTGGATCTGCATTAAAAGATCGTCTTTTCCTTTTTGCTTAAGAACGTGTTCTATTTCATAGGACCTGTCAAAATGATCTTCCAATGCTTTTTTTCCGCGGCCTGTAACAAAAATAATCTGTTCAATACCGGCAGCAAAAGCTTCCTCAACAGCATATTGGATGATGGGTTTATCAACAACGGGGAGCATTTCTTTTGCCATGGCTTTGGTGGCAGGTATAAATCTCGTGCCGAGTCCGGCTACAGGGAAAACAGCTTTTTTGATTTTCATGGAAACTCCTTTAATGTGGGACAGATTTTAAATCGGTCCCACATTACATTATATGTGGCACTAAAATTATCTTCCCTTGTTATGTATTTAGAAATAAATCAGATGTCAAATTTATTTTATTTAACCTTTTGGAATATTTGAAACAAAAAATAAGCTCTGAACCGGCAATTGATTGACATTATTGAATCTTTTTCGTATGCTCCACAAATTTCAAGACCCATAATAACTTTAGCTAAGGAAGTTTTGATGACTGATACAACCCAGAAAATATCTGAAATACCACCTGAACAGCTCAGTTTAAGGAGCAAATTTAAATTTGATTGCCACAAAGGTGTTAAATGTTTTACTGATTGCTGTCGGGGGATTGATATTATGCTCACCCCATACGATATTTTAACAATGCGAAAGAAACTGGAATTAACTTCTGAGGAATTTCTTGCCGGATTTACCACACCCCAGATACTTGAGAAAGCTGATCTTCCCGTGGTAACTCTGAAACTTCTGGATGATGAAAGAAAATCATGTCCCTTTGTTGATGACAACGAAGGATGCGCCATCTATGCGGATCGTCCTACCACCTGCAGATATTATCCTTTAGGGGTTGGATCCTTAAGTTATTCAGGGGAAAAAGGAGAGAAAGATGAATTCTTTTTTACAGTGAAAGAATCTCACTGCATGGGTTTTGATGAAAATAAAGAGTGGACTGTTGCAGAATGGAGACAAGATCAGGGCGTTGACCTTCGTGATAAGGTTAATGATGGCTGGATGGAGTTGATCGTCAGGAAAAAATCATTACCTCTCAGCATGAAACTTTCCAAGGAAAGCAAACAGATGTTTTTCCTGGTGTTCTATAATCTTGATAAATTTCGGGAATTTGTTTTTACCAGCACCTTCCTTGAAAGATACGATTTTCCAAAGGAAAAAATTAAAGGTATTAAAGAAGATGATATCAAACTCTTACAATTCGGGTTTGAATGGCTGAAAGCCAGTTTTTTTCAAACAGGACAGGAAAAATTTAAGATAAAAGAAAAAAAATAAACCTTATTTGATTGTTTTCAGACAGGCCATGGTTATTATTTCAGCATGGCCTGCCTGAAGTTTAGTAAGTGTACCAGAGTTCCTTATGGAAAGCAGAATCATTCAGCTGTTTTTCAATATCAACATTAAAAAATGAAGCAATTGGTTCAAAGATTTCAGGAGTGTTGGCCTGGATGCTTTTTGCCACATCCAAAAGAACTTGGAACCCTTTTTGTGCCATTTTCCCCAAGGGTCTGCGACAGGGTCCTCCCGGCATTCCCAATAATTGCATAAGGGTTTTTAAAGGAAGGGGATTTCTTGCTCTGCAATAGACAGGCCCGAACTCGGATTCTTCCTGGGTGGTCACCACAACAAGGTCAAGCAGGGGTTTTATGGCCGTCTGAATCTTCATGGCCCCATCCTTATCCCCCTGGTTGAGCAGCGAGACCATCTGTACCATAAATTTTGGTATAATGTTGGACATCACTGAAATGGATCCGCATGCTTTTATTTCAGGATCAGCCATAATATCATAAATCAGAGCATCATCCCCGGAGAATATTTTAAAATCATTTCCGCAGTATTCCCGGGTAAGTTTCATGTTTTTAAGATTGCCCGTGGCTTCTTTTACACAGGATACATTTGAGAAGTTCTTTGCCAGGATGGCAAGGTCCTGGGGCAGCATCTGGGCACCGGTTCTGCCTGGAATAATATAGGGGATGATGGATAAATCAGGGTATGCTTTGGCAATGACCTCATAATATTCCCTCCGGATTTCAAGAGAGCTTGGGCCATTATAATATGGGTCCACCATAAGGACGGCATCAACCCCTTCTTTTGCGACCCGGCCTGCTGCTTCCAGGGCTTCAATGGTATTATTGCTGCCTGTCCCGGCAATTCTAAGGCATTTGTTTTTTGCCAGTTTCGCAACCTGGGCAATCACATAATCGTGCTCTTTCCATTTGAATGTAGGGCTTTCACCCGTTGTTCCCATTGCAAGTATCCCTGTAATACCATTTTTAATCTGGAAGTTGATAAGTTGTTCAAGGCCTTCTTGATCAAGCTCTCCTGCTTGATTAAAAGGGGTGATTAATGCAGTATAGCATCCTGGTTG
>JAHJDU010000438.1 GCA_018812385.1 Pseudomonadota bacterium | reverse complement strand
AGGCGTATTCGTCCGATCCTTATTGAACTGCAGAACAGATGGCCAGCCTGTGGTATTGTGTTCGGTTTTTCTTCACACCCGAACAAGTTTGAAGAAAGCCCGATGCAGGAGGAGGTGTTTTTTAAGAGGGGTGTAAAGATGAAGGTGCGTTTGTCGGAAGGTCTCTGGGACGGCAGTGCAACGGTCAATATGAAACGGATTGCAGACCCTGATCGCAGGCCTGGGCAGGAGGTTGTTATTGGCTACTATGTCGCCAGAATTTCATAAAAGAGAGATAAGAGGATAATTAACATGAAGGATGACAAGTGGACATATCCTGGAAGCAAATGGCAAAAGTTTGACTTTCATACGCACACGCCTGCGTCTGATGACTATGGTCATGGTGATGAATCTTTAAAAAAGATCCATACGGAAGAATGGCTAAGAAAAGCCATGGAATCCGGGCTTGACTGTGTCGTGGTGGCAGATCACAATGTTGGCGGATGGATTGATAAATTAAAGGCCAAAAATAGAGAAATACAAAATAAAGATGTAAAACCCGGGTGGTATCGCGATTTGACAATCTTTCCCGGAGTTGAAATTACGGTTGCCGACAGCAGCAGCCGTGTTCATCTGCTTGCGGTTTTTGATCCATCCTGCGACAGTCAAAAGGTTACCGGAGTATTAGGATCATGCGGCATCACAACTGGATACGGTGACGATACAAAGACCTCTACAAGTACTGGTTTCGTTGCCACTGTAAAAAAAATCATTGAGGCAGGCGGTATCGCTATCCCTGCGCACATTGACGGATCAAAAGGGTTGCTTGAAGGCATTACCTCATTAACACCTGAACTGGGAAAGAGCTTAGATTCTATATTTGCTGCTGAATTTTGTGAACTTCATCGATACGACCAGACTGAGTCTTCCCTTAAAAAAAGGGTGGATCAACTGGCAAAGCTGGCTGGTTCAGATGCCCACACACCAGGAGAAATCGGCAGGTATTTCAGTTGGCTGAAAATGAGCCGCCCTTCAATTGATGGGTTGCGGCTTGCACTTATGGATTATGAGTTCTGCGTAAAGAATCAGGATGAAAACCCGAATCAACTACCGGATATTTTTCTGTCAACCCTGACTATTAAGTCTATGCTCCATTGCGGACGTATTCCGGGCAAACCGTTTACAATTTGTATGCACCCACATTTTAATTGCCTTGTCGGGGGGCGAGGAACCGGTAAATCCACGGTTTTGGAATCGATCCGAATTGTATCGCGTCGCGACCAGGAGCTGGCTTTTGAAGCACCAAGGGTTAAAGAAGAACTGGACAGATTCATGACGCTTTCGCAGAATAAGGGCGTTATGCTCAGCGACACCGAGATTCTGCTGGAAATACATCGACGAGGTAAAAAATTTCAACTGCGTTGGCGGTTTGACGGGCAGGGGTCCATACTTGAGGCGGAAGAGAATAAAACCTGGAAGGAAGTTGAGGCGGGTGACCTGAAGGAACGATTCCCAATAAGCATATACAGTCAAAAGCAAATCAATGAACTTTCATCCAATCCAAGAGGACTCCTGGAGGTTGTGGATCGCTCGCCTGAAGTTGATCGTGCAGAATGGAAAAGCCGCTGGGAAGGTGTAAAAAGCCAGTTTCTGCAACTTCGGGAACAACACAGAGAACTTTTACGTCAGCTTTCGAGTGAACAGCAGATTCGTGCAAAATTGCAGGATGTGGAGAACGATCTTAAACTGTATGAGGAAAAGGGACACGGAGAAATTCTCAAACTATATCAGAAACTCAGCCAGCAAAAAAACAGCTTGCCGAAAAATCAGGTATTTGATGACCTTTCTGCTGGTATTCGCGACCTTGTCGCAAATACAGGATTGTCAGATTTCCCCTCTCATTTGTTTGATGAAAAAGATGACACAACCCCTGAGATGAAGTCCATTCATGAACAGACGGTCCAGGGATTGAACAAGGTGAGTGCCTCTCTGGAAGCGCTGGCCCAAAGTGTCGATGCATTAAAAAATCAAAGAATTAAGAAGATAGAATCAAGTAAATGGTTTCAATTATTGCAATCAAGCATCAAGGCGTATAATGGGTTAGTTAAAGAGTACGAAGAAAAGAAAAGCCGGTTAAGCATTTCCCTCTATGGGGAATGGGTCCAGCAACGAAATCAATTGCAGCAGCATTTGAACAAATTGGATTCTGTACGCAAAGAGACGGGTGGTATCGAAAAGCAGATTGAGACCACATTGCAAAAGCTATTTGATTTGCGCAAAGACCTCATTGAGAAGCGCCGGAAATTTCTTAATAATGTGATCGGACAGAGTGCTTTTGTGCGCATGGAGTTGGTTCAGTTTGGCGAGGGGAGTTTGCTTGAAGCCGAGTATCGAACCTTACTCAACCTTGATGACGGTAAATTTACAAGCTCAGTATGTGACACAGACGTAAAGAAGGGTATCCTCTGGAAACTTCTCAACTGGGAAGAGTCCGGAAAAGCTGTGTCTGATTTGCCGGAGCTTATTTCAACGATTAAATTAAGAACGCGGGATATTGCCAATGGGTTGGTTTCCGGTAATCATGGTGCGTTTGATAATCGTTTGAAAAAGATTATAGAGACACAACCGGCAGTTTTTGATCAGCTCGATGCCTGGTGGCCCGAAGATCTGCTACTGGTCAAATATTCCAAAGATCAGTCTTCGGGAAAATTTGATGATTTGGAGAAAGGCTCTGCAGGGCAGAAGGCGGCTGCAATTCTGGCATTCCTGTTAAGTCATGGAAGTGAACCATTGATCATCGACCAGCCCGAGGACGATCTTGATAATGCATTGATATATGATCTGATCGTTAAACAGATTCATGAGAATAAGAGTGGACGTCAGCTTATCATTGTCACCCACAACCCAAATATTGTTGTCAATGGTGATGCTGAGCTGGTATATGTATTTAAATTTGAAAATGGCCAGGTGCAGATAGATCAAAAAGGCGGCCTGGAACAAGTGAGTGTCCGTGACGCGATCTGCACCATTATGGAGGGTGGTCGACAAGCTTTTGACAAAAGATATAAACGAATAACCTTGGGGGTATAGATATGTTTGAAACAACGGATGAACTGTTGAAACAAATCCGACTGGGAGAAGACTCATCTCTGGAGCTGAAAAATTTGGAGTATAAGAGTAACCAGGTTTCCGGTCCCCATAGGAATAGTATGGCAGACGAGCTGGCCGCAATGGCTAATGCGGCCAATGGTGTTTTTGTTATAGGCGTTGATGACAAATCCAGGTCGGTTGTTGGTATTCCAGAAGAAAAACTGGATATTGTTGAAACCTGGATCAGAGGAATCTGTAACGATCTTATTAAGCCACAGCTTTTTTGTCGAATCCGGAAAATATTCGTCATAACGGATGATGAAATTGAAAAAATTATTATTCGTATCGACGTACCTAAGAGCCTTTATGTTCACAAGAGTCCAGGTGGGTATTTTCATCGGATTGGAAGCTCAAAACGGGAGATGGCCCAGGATGTTTTAGCCAGATTGTTTCAACAGCGCAGTCAGGCGAGAATGATCAGGTTTGATGAACAGTCAGTTACCACGGCATCAAGAAATTGTATTGAAAAAAAGTTTTGGGGAAAGTTCAGGACCCGTTTATCACCAAGTAATGACGAGGAATTCCTGCTGAAACTCAAGCTTCTCACCCAGGACGAGGATGGGAAGATATGCCCGAGCGTCAGCGGGATATTGCTGGCAAGTGAAGATCCCCGGGAATATATCACCAACGCATTTATTCAAGCCGTTGCCTATAGGGGTATACAAAGAAATGCCGCCTACCAGATAGACGCAAAGGACATCGCGGGCCCATTGGATGCTCAAATTTCCGATGCCTTTAAGTTTGTTGAAAAAAATATGAAAGTTTCTGCAGTTAAAGAACCCGGGCGACGAGATATTCCTCAATTTTCAATGCAAGCAGTTTTCGAGGCGGTAGTGAATGCCGTCGCACACCGGGATTATTCCATTCAAGGGTCAAAGGTTCGACTGCATATGTTTTCCGACAGGCTGGAACTTTTTTCTCCTGGTGCAATTTCAAATACGATGACCATCGACAGCCTTTCTCTTCGCCAGGCATCAAGAAACGAATTGCTCACAAGTTTATTGGCTCGTTGCCCCATAACAGTTGATAATTACCAAGGTGAGCGCAAGTATATCATGGACAGACGAGGGGAAGGTGTTCCCATTATTTTGTACGAGAGCGAAGTACTTTCAGGAAAAAGGCCGGAATACCGTTTACTGGATGGTGCCGAACTTATGCTGACAATTTTTGCTGCAAACCCGCCTTTTGATGTTGAGTAGTGTTATATTCAAGAGGAAAATTAATGAAACAAAATGATTCTGCCTCTCTGCAGGTTGCCTCCCATCCCCCTGGTACCAAAGTCACCCATCCTGAACTTGGCGAAGGGGTTATAACCGGCATAGACCGTAAAAACTTTGTTACGGTCTTTTTCAGGGCACATGGAGAACGACAGGTTCCGGTTGATTCCCTGTCTACTGTAATTGATCAATACGATAAAATCGTGCAGTCAATGTCTGTGGCCTTGCCGGAACGGGT
>JAHJDU010000040.1 GCA_018812385.1 Pseudomonadota bacterium | reverse complement strand
CCATGGACCCTATTTTTGTTGTGAACAGGATATAAAATGGTATAAAGCTGCAGAAAAAGTTCCAGGCCCGATAACTGAAAGATTCAGTGAATATGCAAAAAAATATAAAATGGTCATTATTTTACCTGTTTACGAAGTCACCATAGAGGGGGTCTACTATAATACTGCTGCTGTGATTGATGCCAATGGAGAATATCTTGGCAAATTCAGAAAAGTTCAAATACCCCACACCTGGCCCGGATTCTGGGAAAAATTTTATTTTAAACCGGGCAATCTGGGATTTCCCGTGTTTGAAACCGAATATGCAAAAATCGGTATTTATATATGTTATGATCGTCACTTTCCGGAATGCGCACGCATTCTGGCTTTGAACGGGGCACAAATTCTGTTCAACCCTTCCGCAACAACAATGGGAAAATCCCAATACCTGTGGGAGCTTGAACAACCTGCACAAGCCGTTGCAAACGGGGTTTTTATTGGAGCGAATAACCGCGTTGGACTGGAAAAACCATGGGAATTCGGTGAATTTTACGGATCCAGCTATTTTGTCGATCCAAAGGGCCAAATTATTGTAAAAGGAAGTGCTGATAAAGATGAAATAGTAGTTGCAGATCTGGATCTTGAAATGATTCGTGAAGTCAGAGACGGCTGGCAGTTTTTCAGAGATCGAAGGCCTGAAATGTATGGAGATATCTGCAAACATCTTCCATAATTTGAGGCCATCCTTTTAAGATCAACTGCCAACGAGAAGTGAATATTAACGTCATAATTTAAGGAAGGAGATTGTATGAGCGAACAAGTAGAGAATGGAACCAAGAGCGGATGGATTTTATATCCCATCGGCAGCAAACCAAAATGGCCCCTGGCAATATTACTTGGTCTTCAGCAGTACTTGACCATGTTCGGGGCAACTGTATTAATTCCTTTTATTATCGGAGGCGCCATAGGGATGCCGCCGGATAAACTGGCATTACTTATTTCAACCATGTTTTTTGCGTCAGGTATCTGTACTTTAATTCAGCAATCCCCTCTTGGAAACAGGCTTCCCATAATCCAGGGCGGAACTTTTTCATTTTTAGGGCCAGCATTTGCCATAATCGGTATGGTTGCAAGTAAAAAACTAACAGGCGTTGATGTCTGGCAGATTCAAATGCAGGAACTGGCCGCAGCTATCATGGTCGCCTCTCTTGTGGAAATAATCCTTGGGTATACAGGAATTCTCGGCCGTATTAAAAATATTATCAGCCCAATTGTTATAGGACCCACAATCGCCATGATCGGTCTTGCGCTTTTTTCAATAGGCGCGCCCTGGATGGCCTCTAACTGGCTTATTTCCTTAATTACCCTTATTGCTCTTATTTTATACTCACAGGTTTTTTCTTTAAAATCCAAAGTGTTTATGATGTTTCCCGTTCTTCTGGCAATTATAACCGGGTGGGTGGCAGCTTTGATCGGTACCATGACCGGTATGATTGATCCTAGTAATGCCGCGTACTTAAAACCCGATCTTGTTGCTTCTGCTCCCTGGTTCAGCTTCGCACCCATGATGCCTTTTAAGTGGGGATTCCCGGATTTCAGCAGTGCCACCCTGTGGGCTGGCGTATTTGGAATGCTGGCAGGATATTTAGCGTCAATGGTGGAATCCATTGGTGATTATTATGCCTGTGCCAGAATCTCAGAAGCACCTGTACCTACAGAGAGAATGATATCAAGGGGTCTGGGAGCAGAAGGGCTTGGATGCCTTGTTGCCGGGATTCTTCAGACAGGGAATGGAACAACCTCTTATTCTGAAAATATTGGATCCATTGGACTTACAAGAGTTGCAAGCCGAAGGGTAATTATTGCCGGTGCCCTCTTAATGCTGATTATTCCCATTTGCGGAAAATTTGGAGCCAGCCTTGCAACATTGCCAAAACCGGTTGTGGGTGCCATGTTTGTTGGTCTTTTTGGAATGATTGCATCTGTGGGCTTATCCAATCTTCAAATGGTAAATTTAAACAACTCCCGGAATCTGTTTATCATCGGGCTTGCGTTCTTTTGCGGATTGAGTGTTCCCTATCATTTCAATCCAATGCTTTCAGCAGCTGCCGTCCCCATTGCCTGGGGAACCGCAGGAACATTTGTCAACGCCCTGGGTAATATTTTCCAGGCCCTTCTGACAACGGGGATGTTTGTTACTGCTATTATTGCGATAATTCTGGACAATTTCTTACCCGGTGCCACAAAGGCAGAAAGAGGCCTTGAAGCATGGGAAAAAGATGCAACGGAAGAAGCGTGGATTGAAGCGGAAAAAGAATGGGCCAGCATGGAAGAAGGTCAAACAAGAATTGTATAAGTTGACCAGCAATTTGTAAACTATATGAAA
This sequence comes from Pseudomonadota bacterium, assembly GCA_018812385.1. Classification (GTDB taxonomy): domain Bacteria; phylum Desulfobacterota; class Desulfobacteria; order Desulfobacterales; family Desulfobacteraceae; genus Desulfobacula. The sequence goes on along the minus strand of JAHJDU010000040.1, from coordinate 1,098 downwards.
GTTATGGGAGTTAACCTCAATTTTTATTAATACCCCCATAACTTTCATATTTAGTGCAAACACTATTTATTTTAAGCTAATGTCATACAAGGTTTGATTTGCATGGAATTTTTTCAACAATACCATATCGCTATTATAGGTTGCCTTTTTTTATGTGGTATTATCGGTATGAGCTGGCTTACCTATAAAGAAAAAAAATGGATAAAAAACACCTATAAAAAAGAAGATATTATAGCCCTGGGATTTGGCGTAACCTGTTACGGCCTGTCTTCAGATCAGGGGCCACCCAAAACATATAGAGGATTTTTATTGATACACAAGGGCGGGCTGCTGTTTAAAAATCGATTTTCCAGTATCAGATTTGATGTCCCGGGAAAATCCATACAAAAAGCCTATCCTGCATCTTCCCATAAGGGTGCCAGGCTGTATAAGTCAGCTGTAAAGATCGATTTTTCAACCTCGCCGAAAAGCATGAATACAATTGCTTTCAAATTGTCCTATCCCCCCCAGTGGATTGAAATTATTGAAAAAGCATTTATTAAAAATTCGATATAGCATAGTTTTTTTAAAATACATCCGCGATAATCGTTTAAAAAAGGCATTGCAACAATGGAAAAAAAACAATTAAGAATTAATGGCAAGCGCCTGCAGCATACGCTTGAAGAAATGGCAAAAATCGGTGCCACACCCAATGGCGGCGTTCAACGTCTTACACTGTCCGATGAAGACAAGCAGGCCCGGGATCTGTTTGTAAAATGGTTAAAAGAGCTTGAGCTTGACGTCAGCATCGATGAAATGGGCAATATTTTTGGAAAACGCAGGGGTAATAACAATGATCTTGCACCTGTAATGAGCGGCTCTCATATTGACTCCCAGCCTAAAGGCGGCCGCTTTGACGGCATTTTAGGCGTTATGGGTCCTTTAGAAGTTTTGCGGGTTCTTAATGAAAATAATATACAAACCCAGCGCCCCATCACTATTGTTGCCTGGACTAATGAAGAGGGAACAAGATTTGCACCGGCAATGATGTGTTCAGGTGTATGGGCCAATGCCCTTGATAGAGATTGGATTTATGACAGAACGGATATCAATGGTCTT
>JAHJDU010000437.1 GCA_018812385.1 Pseudomonadota bacterium | reverse complement strand
GGTATTTCATACCAGGGATTATAACCCAACTGCTAGCAAAATGCTACCCGCCTACAAGGCGGGGGTTTAAACCTTTTACAGAAACAATTAAATATCAGTGCCAGAACAGTCGAAGTTCACCGGGCACATTTGAAAAACAAACTGAATATTCACAATATTGCAGAGCTGACTAAATTTGCAATAAATGAAGGCATCACCTCGCCTGATTTTTAATTCCACAGTATTAATAACAAAAGACCATAGGAGTGAATGAACAGATCAATAAAGTCCATCGCAATAGGTATCCTGTGCTTATTAGCCGTGTTCCAGATGGATGTGTGCGCTCAAGAGGCATACGAAACAAAGCCCATAACAAATAATGGCAAAAAGTGGCGCATCGGATATCTTGAAGGTGGCCCTTATGCCAATTATCAGTCGATTTTAAAAGCTATGACAGCCAGCTTAATGGATTCAGGCTGGATACAGCATGCTCCCATTCCAAAATGTCAGGATAAAAACGAAACCAGGACTTTATGGAACTTTCTTTCCACAAAAATTCAAAGCGATTACCTCGAGTTCCCTTCTGATGCCTATTGGACCTCTGAATGGGATGATGCAGAACGTGAAAGATTAAAACCTGTCATCATAAACCGATTAAAGACTGATAAAGATATTGATCTAATACTTGCTTTTGGTACATGGGCCGGCCAAGACCTTGCAAATAATCAACATGACACTTCCACCATGGTGTTATCAGTTTCCAATGCAGTTCAATCAGGCATTATAAAAAGTGTTGAAGATTCCGGATTTGATCACATACAAGTCTGGATAGACCCTAATAAAACTGAACGACAGCTTCGCCTTTTCCATGAAATAATTGGTTTTAAAAGACTGGGGTTAGCCTATCAGAATAATGCAGATGGAAAATCCTATGCTGCAGTGGAAGATGTACTGAAGTTATCCCGGGAACTTGACTTCCAGGTAATTGAATGCCTAATGCCGGCAAAGCCTGGGAGTGCCCATAAAGAAGCTGAATTAATAAGATGTCATGAACAACTTGCCCCCAAAATTGATGCAATATATATCACGGATTATGCCGGGTTGTCAAAAAAAAGTATCACAAAACTTTTGTCTCCTTTATTCAAACACCAGGTGCCGATGTTTGCCCAGACAAGATATGATTTGATAAAAAACGGTATTTTGATGGGCGAAGTCAGGTCTGACTTTAAGGCTGATGCTGAATTCTATACAGGCACTTTTGCAAAAATATTGCATGGAGCAAAACCAGGGGATCTTTCCCAGAAATTTGAAAGCCCTCTTAAAATAGTAATTAACCTGGAAAGTGCAAAAAAAATCGGGTTTCGATTCCCACTTGACATCTTAGCTGGTGCCTTTGAAATACATGAAACCATTGAAAAACCTGAAAATGAAAAATGAAAATGCTCTCAATAGTTTTGTCAATATCAGGGAGCATAGATGTTTAAAACCATAAGATCAAAAATACTTGCACTTATTATTGGCCTTATGGCTGTCACTTCAATGACGTTCATATTTATTACGACAAAGAATTATCAAACAGAAATAAGCGATCAGCATTATAAACTGGCCAAAGAAACACTTACGTCAACAATACGGGTTATTGATACTGAATACAATGATCTCTTATCTTTTGAGATCAATGCCATAAACAATCAACGATCCATTATGGAGGGCGTGGGGACAAGTATTCTGTCAAAGGCTTGCTTGCTTTATGATCTGCAAAAAACAGGGCTTTTAACAGAACAATTGGCAAAAGAACTGTTCTTGAAGAGGTTAGAGGAATATCGGTATAATAATAACAATTATTTTTTTGTTTATGATTTTAATTTAATTGGATTATCACATCCAGACAAAGAAATGGTGGGCAAAAAGTGGTATGGATTTGAAGACCTCAAGAAAAGAGATGCATTAACTCTGATCCGAGAAATCATAAAAACTGAAGAAAAAGTTTTTACTGTCTTTATGTGGCCAAGGCTTGAGGATATGAAACAGGTAAAACAAATAGGGTTGTTTTTGTATTGCCCCCACTGGAAATGGATCATCGGGACAGCTCACGATATGCATGATATTGAAAAAATTTCTTTGGCTAAAGAAAAACATACCCTTTCTAAACTAAACAATATACTTGGCCAGGTGAGTCTAAACAAAATCGGTGGTGTTCTTATTTTTGACAGCCATGGAAAAGTAATCATCCACACATCTAATTTAAAAAATATTGATTTAAACCCTGCTGGGATTACCCTTAACAAATCAATTCAAGAACATTTGGAAAAAGCCTCTGAAGATCCTGACATGCATGTTGAATATCGATCTATCAATAGGAGCCAGGGGGAAATGATCAAGATCGCCTATGTCGATTATTATAAATATATGGACTGGTATGTTACAGCTTTTGTTGATAAGGATGAGTCATTAAGAGCCGGTTCTGCTATTGCTGTCAGACAGTCTATGATTTTTTTGCTGATTTCACTTATTGGAATTGTTCTTGCTTTTTTTATCTGTAAAAAGATAACCCTTCCTCTTGAATTGCTGACTAAATATGCAAGAGATTTACCAGAGTATGATTTTACATTAAAAGACAATCCATTGCTGGGATCTATCGTATCAAGTAACCACGGTGATGAAATCAAACAACTGGCTGACTCTTTTGCATATATGGAAACCAGGCTTGGAGAAAATTTTGAAGAATTGAGAAAGAAAACCCATGAACTGAAACTCTTAAATGAACACCTCATTTATGCAGAGGAAAAGGAGCGTAAAGTATTTGCTGCAGATCTTCATGATAGTGTGGCCCAAACCCTTGCCCTAAGTATTTCAAAAATCAAAAACATACAGGAACCAGGTGAGCCAGTCAATTTGGAAATCCTTGCCCAAATTCAAGGATACCTTGAGCAGGCAGTTAAAGAGATCCGTTCATTGATTTATCAGCTTAGCCCACCAGTTTTAGATGACTTTGATATTGATATCGCTTTGGGATTTTTAATTGAGGATAGTAATGAAAAGTATGGTGCTGATATTAAATATATCAACGCCATTGACAACCCGGTTCATCTGAATAAATCATATAAGATTGTTTTGTACAGAGCCGTCAATGAACTTATTATTAATATTATAAAGCATTCAGGCTCAAAAGATGCGGAAATAGAACTGTCAGCAAATGAAAATTTTATTTTAGTACGAGTCCAGGATACCGGCGTTGGATTTGACTTGAATAAGTCTACAAACAATAGCTTTTACGGATTTGGAACATACAGTATCTCGGAACGGATAAAAAACCTGGGTGGCAATTTTGAACTATTCTCAAAACCAGGCAAAGGCACTAAAATTTTACTTTCCATACCCTTGCTTTTAGAAAATGAATTATAATTCCATAATTAAATGCTCAGGCTTTTGTCAATAATTAAGTACGGTGAGTACAAAATTTCTTTGTTTGCCCCGGAACTGAAAACAGCCATAAAGATTTCTGCCAAAAAGCTGGATCAATTTTTAATCAAACTCTCTACAATGATCTGATGTAAAATTTGTTCAACTTAATTTTCCCGAAATTAATTAATTTGCCTTGCACCACAGTATATATTATTGTAATTCTTATTTGGATTGACCGGAATATTAAACGCATTCTGATGGTTTTATGGCCTGGGAAGTGTGCTGGAGGCAAGCATTCTGCTCCAAGTATCAAGCCCATTTTGACATAAAAGGAAATTCACATGGCGCAAAAACCTACCTATGAGGAATTAAAAAAAAGATTCAAAAATTAGAGCAAGCAGAATCTAATCGCAACCGCAGCAAAAAACAACTCATTCCCTCCCACGATTTGAAGGAGGCGTTGCAAAAGAGTGAGCAGCTGCTTTCGACCCATCTTTTAAATACACCGATTGGAGCAATTTCCTGGGACTTGAATTTCAAGACGGTTGAGTGGAACCCTGCTGCCGAAAATATATTTGGTTATACCAGAGAAGAGGTTGTCGGCAAACATATTACTGAGCTTATTCTTCCTGAAGATATGAAGGAATTGGTTGAAGGCATTTTTCAGAATATATTATCTGAAAAAGGAAGTGTACACAGTATAAACGAGAACATAACTAAAGACGGCAGGCGAATCACATGTGACTGGTACAATACAGCCCTGAAAGATGTCGATGGCCGGAGTATCGGCATGGCATCACTGGTACATGATATCACCGAACGTAAACAGGCTGAGGAAGCGCTGAGGGAGAGTGAAGAACGACTAAAAACTATTCTATCTGCAACTCCTGATCCAATTGCAATATATAGCAGTCAGGGTGAGACAGAATATCTGAATCCAGCCTTTGTTGATGTATTTGGATGGACTTTGGATGAATTAAAAGGCAAGCGTATCCCCTTTGTCCCTGATGATCAAAAACAGATAACTTCTGAAAAAACAAAAGAGCTGCTGGACTCCGACAATAAAGTGCAATTTGAAACTAAAAGGCTTACAAAGCACGGTAGCAGTATAGATGTCATCATAAGTGCATCCTGCATAAAAAATCTAAATGGCAAAATATCAAAGCTGATTGCAATTATAAAAGACATCACTGACCAGAAGCAGGCTAAACAGGAATTAAAATTACTTAACTTGAAGTTGGAACATGAGGCCACACATGATCCTTTAACCGGAGCCTCGAACCGGCGTGCCATTTTAGGCAGACTGAATGAAGAACTGGACCGTGCTAAGAGGGGGAACTTAAAGCTAAGCATTGGGTTATGTGACATTGATCACTTCAAACATGTCAATGACAATCATGGTCACCAGGTGGGCGACGATGTCCTGTGCAGTTTTGTCAAAGCTATCCAGAACACCCTTCGGCCTTATGACCTTGTGGGCCGATACGGTGGAGAAGAATTTTTATTAGTTATACCAGATTTGCCCGCTTCTAGCGGATTGGTTGAAGAAAGGATCTATGAGCGCGTGAGGGCAAAAATAGCCGACCATAAAATGGTCACAAGGTCAGGAGAGGTTAGTATAACGATCAGTATCGGCATTGCAAGTAGAAGAGGGGATGATACAGCAGATGCAATGATTGCAAAAGCTGATGCCGCCTTGTACAGGGCTAAAGAAAATGGGCGTAATCAATTGGCCTTTGCCAATTAAACAATTTTAAATGATATAGAGCACCAGGAACAAAGTGTCAAAGAGCTTGAAAAAGAAAAGGTAAAAAAAATCACTGCGGCAAAACACATAAAAGGAGCTATATGAATGTTCGGATAAAGTCATGGTGGTTGTTTGTATGCTTGTTGCTATATTTCTTTGTTCCGTTTTCAGGACAAGCCGAGGATGCCGGGAAAACGATTCAGACCATAATAGTTGTCTCAGATGATAATTACCCCCCTTATATATTTCGAGATTTTAATGGAGATATTCAAGGCATTCTTGTGGATGAATGGAAGTTGTGGGAAAAGAAGACCGGGATAAAGGTAAACTTGATTGCAATGGACTGGGGCAAGTCACTAGAGTCTTTTCTTCAAGGACAAGCCGACGTCATAGACACAATTTTTTTTACCGAAGAGAGAGCTAAGCAGTATGATTTCACAAAACCCTATGCCACGATAGATGTGCCTGTTTTTTTTCATAAAAACCTTGCCGGTATCATCGATATCGCATCACTGCAGGGTTTTACCATTGGAGTGAAAAAAGGAGATGCCTGTATCGAAGTGTTAAAAAAACATGGCATTACCAGCTTGCAGGAATATGACTCCTATGAAGCGATCGTTAAGGCTGCGAAAGACCGCCAGATAAAAGTTTTTTCCATAGACAAGCCACCAGCGCTCTATTATCTTTATAAAATGAATTTTGAAGATGAATTCCGCTATTCCCTTAACCTATATACTGGAAAATTTCATCGGGCGGTCATAAAAGGCAGGACAGATATATTGAAGCTAGTGGAAGACGGATTTTCCTTAATCACAAAAAAGGAACACAATGCCATAGAAAAGAAATGGATGGGGGAACCCCTTACCCGGCCGGCGTATCTTCGCTATGTTCTATTTTCTTTCCTGTTTGCCGGGTTGCTCTTCTTAATGCTTGTTTTTCTTAATATCGCCTTGCGAAGAAAGGTCAGATCAAAAACCTCTGAATTACAGGATCTTGTTAATCAACTAAAAAAGTCAGAAAAACAATTCCGAAATCTTTTTAACTCTATAACCGATCTCATATACACACAAGATATGGAAGGACGGTTTATTTCAGCAAATCCGGCCATGCATAGGCTCTTTGGTTATGATATGGATGAATTTATCGGGCAAAGGGCAGCCGATTTTATGGAACCGGAATTTCAATCTGGTTTTGCCAGCCGATATCTGGAAGTGATAAAGAAACAGAAATTTCACGAGGGCATTAGTTGTTATTTTAAGAAAAACAAGGAAAAGATTTATATTGAGTTTAGAAGTTCCCTGGTCAAACCGGCTGATGGAGATGAATCCTACATCAGCGGCATTGGCAGGGATGTCACTGAAAAAGTTTAATCTGAAAAAAAAGTTGCACAACTTCAAAAACAAGTTGCACAATCCCAGAAAATGGAATCCATCGGTACACTTGCAGGCGGTATTGCCCATGATTTTAATAATATTCTTTTTCCTATTTTAGGGTATGCGGAGATGCTGTTAGAGGATATCCCTGAAGACAGTCCATTTAAAGATAGCCTGAAAGGAATTTATACCAGCGCCTTAAGAGCCAAGGGACTTGTAAAACAGATCCTTACATTTTCCCGCCAAGATACTAATGAATTAAAACTGATGAAGATGCAGCCTGTTGTCAAGGAAGCATTAAAACTTATCAGGTCTACAATTCCCACAACAATTGAAATCAAACAGGATATCAATGCTGATTGTGGTGTAATTAAAGCTGATCCCACACAAATTCATCAGATTGTAATGAATCTTGCAACCAATGCTTATCATGCCATGGAAGAAACAGGCGGGGACTTGAAAGTGAGCCTGAAAGAAATGGAATTCGGAATACTTGATCTAATTAATCCAAATATGGCACCTGGAATTTATGCTTGTCTGATAGTGTCTGATACAGGGGTGGGCATGGATAAAAGCTTAACAGATAAAATCTTTGATCCGTTTTTCACCACCAAAGCAATAGGCAAGGGAACTGGAATGGGGCTTTCCGTGGTGCATGGTATCGTTACTGCTATGGGGGGCGCAATACATGTATACAGCGAGCCTGGAAAAGGAACACAATTTCATGTTTATCTGCCGGTGGGAAAAAGTCTTTCTGAAAAACAGGTAACCAACTCAAAAACACAAATTCAGGGCGGCACTGAACAGGTCCTTCTTGTAGATGATGAAGAAGCAATCCTCACAATGGAAAAACGTATGCTGGAGCGTTTGGGGTATCAGGTTACTTCACGTACCAGCAGCCTTGAAGCCCTTGAAGCTTTCCGCGCAAGTCCCGATAAATTTGACTTGGTCATAACTGATATGGCAATGCCCAATATGCCTGGAGATAAACTATCAGCTGAACTGATTAAAATACGTTATGATATTCCAATACTGCTTTGTACCGGGTTTTCGGAAACCATGTCCGAAGAAAAAGCCTTATCTCTGGGCATTAAAGGCTTTTTATTTAAGCCCATTGTGATTAAGGATCTTGCCCACAAAATACGTGAAGTGCTGGATGGCAATTAAAAACCATTTCTCATGTCTCTGGGAAGGGCAATGATACACTTTAAAAGGTTTCGTAAATCGGTCTATCGGCTGATGGTCTGTTCAGTCGGCCTTTTCCTTGTTTTCAGCATCCTGAGTTGCGCGTACATGGCGGGCTCGGACGTAAAAAAAGAAGCACACAAGCCACGATTCAATGTCGGCTATCAGGTCCTTGATTTCAAGCATCAAAAGGACGGACAGGAGCAACTACTCACAGTGGCTGTCTGGTATCCGACTGCAATACAGCCGAAGCCGCACAACTACTGGGAACCTTTGTCATCGGCATGGCCTTTGGAGCCGGAATTAAGGGCATCCACCATGTCTGCATTTTTTGCCATTGCCGGAATCGGTCGTGTTGCAGGCGCTTTTTCATATTCCTCGCTATTAATTTGGTTGCATATTTTTCTTATTCGGGTAAGACTGATTTCTCAATGCTGGCATCAATGATGCATTGACAAAAGACAGAATTGAATTCTAAACAAAAACAGATTAGAAAATATGCCTTTATTATGAAAAAAATAAAATTAATCACAAAAATCCCGCCTCTCATTCTCATTGGCACAATTATTGTGCTGTTCCCTATTTTTACCTATATGACACTAGACAGGATCAACCGGCAGAAGACCCAGAGCATACGGCTTTTATTTGAAAAAAGCACGGCATTGATAAAAGCTTTTGAGGCTGGCACAAGGACGGGAATGATGAATATGGGCTGGAGCAGAACGGCCTTGGAAAACCTGTTGCGGGAAACTGCTTCATTGCCGGATATTTCTTACCTTTTTATTGTTAATAAAGACGGTACGATTCTTGTGCACAGCATAAAGGAACAAACAGGCAAAAAATATGGGCAGGATCTGGATCTGGTCAAAATTTTAGACTCTGACCAGGCCATCTGGAGAATCAAGAAAGATGAGAGTGGAAACAATGTATTTCAGGTCTATAAAAAATTTTCTCCGATCATGCAACAGACAAAAAAAGCTCTTTCAGGGATGATGCCCATGCATCAACGCATGCATGGGCAAAATTTTGATATTGGAATTGATTATGAGAATACTATTATTTTTGTAGGACTGGATATGAAGGTGGTTGAACAGGCTGATCAAAACGATATCCAGCACAGCATTATGATGGCCATCATTCTTCTTTTGATCGGATTGACCGGATTTATTCTGGTTTTTATCGTCCAACGATATCGTGCAACCCGGTCTTCTTTATCGCGAATCAAAATTTTTTCCGACAATCTAGTGGAAAATATGCCCATTGGCCTTGTTGCCATGGATAATAATGACCAGATACTTTCCGTCAATCCCGCGGCAAAAGCACTATTGAATCTGCCGTCGGCAAAAGACCTTCAGGGTATTGCAGGCCAGGTTCTGCCCCAAAAACTCATAGACCTGGTCCAATCCATACATTCGCATAATAGACTTATAGAAAAAGAACTTACAATCAGGGATGGAAAAGGAAAACCCATTATTCTGGATGTTGTGGTCAGCCCGTTAATGGATAACGACGGTGCATCTCTAGGGGCTTTGGTGATTTTAAGGGACCTGACAGAGCTTAGCC